>CADACC010000001.1 GCA_902786275.1 uncultured Erysipelotrichaceae bacterium
ATCAATATCAAGTTGCACTCCATATATTGATGTAAGAGTTGGATATTCTTTCTTTTCTTGTTTACCATCTTTGTTTGTAATAATAATAAATCCATAATGTCCTTCTGCAACTGCGCATCCAGGAGCAAGTGGATATTGAGTATCACATGAAGCATCCTCTAAAATTACATCGTAATTTTTGCCCAATTTTATTACAATAGGTTTTTCCATTTTATACTCTATTTTTTGATTTAACATAATAACACCTCTGATAAGCGTTTATGATAGCATAACTATATATTTAGTGCAATATATATATTTAATATTTTATTGATTTTTTTATTATTTAGTATATAATATATTTTCACAAAAAAGGGGGACATTTTTATGCCCAAAAAAAGTAATGTTACTTACATACACGGTAATTATGAGTTCTATGGTGCAGATAGAGTCTCTATGAGAAAAATACAAGCTCGTGAATATCATAATTCCAGCTATTTAACTGATATTGTTTTAGATGATTCTATTCAAGTTATTGAAGAAGACGCTTTTTCAGACTGTAAAAATTTGAAAAGAATTGTTCTTCCTCATAATCTTAAAAAGATTGGGCGTGATGCTTTTTCCGGATGTACAAGCCTGGAAGAAATTGTTTTTCCCGAATCAGTTAATTTTATTGATTCACGTATACTTGCTGATTGCACAAAGCTAAAAAAAATCGTTCTTCCTAAAAATGTCGGTACAATTAAAGATTCAATATTTTCAGGATGTAAAAGATTAGTTGATGTTACATTTCCTGAAAATATAGAATATCTTCCAGATACATTTTTCATTGGATGCGAAAATCTTGACATTACTTTACCTAAACATATTACTACACTTGGACATGGTGTTTTTGAAAGTTGTAGTAAACTTAGAACTTTTCCAGATCATATTACTAGATTTGGTGAAGAATGTTTTAAAAACTGCTACAGTCTAGATAATGTACATCTAAACGATTCAATTACTGAAATACCTGAAGCTGCTTTTTGTAATTGTTCTAGCTTATCTAATATTGCATCGGATAATAAAAAAGTTACAATAAAAAAATGGGCATTTAAAGGTTGTTCAAGTTTAAGAGAAATTCCATCTTTTGTTAAAAGTTTTAACTCATTTGCATTTGAGAATTGTACAGGATTAACAAAGGTTAAACTTATTTCATCAAGCATTCCAGAAGGATGTTTCAAGGGTTGTTCTAACCTAGTTGATGTTCAACGAGGAGAAAAAATTACTACAATAAATTACGAAGCTTTTTCTGGATGTTCATCCCTTAAAAAAGTTAACTTCCCTAACCTGAAATATACAGGTGCAAACGTGTTTGCAGAATGTTCAAGCCTTGAAGATGTAACACTTGGTAATCAAATGGATTTAATTACAAGGGGGCTATTTTTAAATTGTAAAAGTTTAAAGCATATTAATCTTCCTGTTATGGCAAGTGCTATACAAAATAATGCATTTAAAGGATGCTCAAATCTTGAGGAAATAGAAATTCCAGAAAATGTATTAGAAATCGGAAGAGATGTTCTTGCAAATTGTGATAAGATTAAATCTCTGCACATTCCAGCAAATGTTGAAAAAATAATGGGTATGTCTTTTAGAGATATGCATGGGCTTGAAACTATAACTGTTTCTAAAGAAAATAAAAGATTCAAAAGCCCTGATGGTAAGATTTTAATTAGCACAATTGGAGGATCTATAGTTTTATATGCTATTGGTTCAAAAGATGAGAAATACTCACTTATCGATTCAATTGTAACAACCACTAAGGATGGAAACGAGTTAATTGATCCAATTAATGGTATCCTTCCCTGGGCATTTAAAGATGCAAAAAACCTAAAAGAACTTACAATTGGTTCATGTGTATCAGAATTTGACTGTTCTTCTTTTGCAGGTTGTGAAAACCTAAAAAAATTAGTAATCACTGGAGTTCCACTTTATTCATATATTCAATTTAAAGTTTCCAAACCTTTAGGTGATGGTAGATATGAATTACCATTTGATTTAAGCGGACATGATAGCCCAATACAATTTGAATTACCATTTAAAGAGCTTGATATTAATGGTAGTGTCAGAGGAATTAAAGGTTATGGTTTTGATAGTGTAAACAGTCTAGAAAAATTAACATTTAATATTGATGAAGACTTAGAATTATTCGACAGATCATTTCATAGCTGTGATAAACTTAAGGAAGTTCGCATACCAAAAAATGTAGTTAGAATTGATGAGCATACATTTTCTAAAAAAACGTCTCTTAAGTTTTCGAACGGGCTAGAATTTAAGTCTGGAGTTAAAGTAGAACTTAATAACAACTATCGTGCAAGATATAAATCATATTCATATTTAGGTTCATTTGTAATTGAAGATGGAGATACTTTATATAAAACTGATTATAAAAAGTTAGAAGAACTTTTAGAAAACTCGCATTTAGTTGCAAATAATCCTGTTCTTATTTATGATTATTTAAAAGATTTAAAAACACATGGCCTTAACGATGAAAGATTCCATAATGGAATACTTGTATTAATGAGTCTAAAAAATAGAGATATACTTTTTGAACATACTGATTTAATTGATGATTATTTCTTTGAAATTCTAGAAAGTAGTCACATTCTTGATCCTCATCAAAATGAGTCATTAACTGGTTTAATACTTCATGATCAAGGATTTGAAAATTTATTTAGATATATAAAAATCTTTAAAAAATATAATATAACTGAACCAGAACTAAGGGATAAGTTTTTCATATCTTTAGTTGACCCAGATGTATATGAACGTTTAATTAACTACAATAGAGATTTATTTTATAAAATTGTAAAACACTCAAATATATCTCATATTCCAATCGATGAACTTCCAAATCCGCAAAATATTTCATCATATGATGTTTCTGATAAAACTAAGAGACGTGTTGATTCATTAGAAGAATTCGTTCACTTAATGGATAAATATAATATTGTTGATCCATATTTATATAATCAAGAATTTATTAGTTTTGCTAATAATTCTCTGTTTGCTGAACTTGTTAAATCTTATGATAGTAATACTAAACGTTTAATTAAACATAGTTTAACAATTACTAATTCTTCAACTGATGAACAAAACTTTGAAGACTTACTTAAGTTTATGAAAATGCTAGGTTGTTTTGAAGATGATCCTGTTGTTAAACAAAAGGCTCTAACATTTATAACTGAAAAAATCTTTGCTGATCAAATACCAGTTAAGAAAACTAGTGATAATCCTAAAGGATTTATTCATAATGATTATGCAATCATTGGGGATGATATCCACCGTGTATTTAACCTTCCTGATAACAGTATTCCATACAAACCAAATTTTGCTGAATTCTTCATGAATAACTATAAAAAAGTAATATCTTATGAAAAAAGAAGTAAATCTGGATTTATTGAAAGAGTTTATAGAAACTTTGGAAGAATTGAGGAAACTTGTACATCAGATAGAGGAGATCAAAGAAGACTTAAGGTTACTATTAATAAATGTATAGATTTCTTAGCAGAGCATAAATTTGGAAACGTTACCAAAGAAACTGTACAAATAAGTAAAGTCGTTGGTGAATGGTTTGATAGGGACATTTATTTTGATAATGCAGTAATTGTTTATAAAGAAGCACAAAGTGCCCCAAGAAATATATTTGCAAGGGAAACACTAGATAAAGATAACAATGTTATTTACGATATGGATCCTAAAAATGACCTAAAAGAAAAGAATAAAACAGGTTTTACATATGAATGGCTTCCAAAGCAAGACGTTAGAAATCTCGTTTTAGGAAAATATTGTGGTTGTTGTGCTCATATTGGTGGAGCTGGCCAAGGTATAATGAGAGCCAGTATGATACTGGACTGTTGCCAAAATCTTGCAATAAAAGATGAAAAAGGTAACATTGTTGCAAAGGCTACTATATATGTAAATAAAAATATGGGTTATGCCGTTTTCAATAACGTAGAAACAAATCTTTCTTATAGAGAAGGTACTGCACTTGAAGAAATATATCATGCATTTCTAAGAGGAACCGAAGCATTTGTTAAGGCTTTTAATAAAAATCATATGGAAAATCCTATCAGAACAGTTACAATAGGTTCAAAAAGAAATACTATAAATAGTTATTTAATTGATAGTAACGGTCATCCAGATGTTCCTGTTAAACAAGCACTTACCTTTGGTAAGTACGCATTAAATGACTATGGACATTATGCTGGTGACTGGACTGTATCTCAAAGACAAGTATTGCCTAATACTAGAGTTAGAAAATAAAAAAAATCAACTTTTATAAGTTGATTTTTTTATTTATTATTAATTTCTTTAATAATAGATTCTATTCTATTACCATACTCTATTGATTCATCATAAACAAAGTTTAACTCTGGTGTATGACGAATATCTATTTTTTCTGCAAGTTCATGGCGAATAAATCCTGATGCTTCTTTCATCTCTTTTTCCATTTCTTTTGGAGTAAGATTACTTGTGCTTGTAAAATATACTTTAGCATAACTTAAGTCATTAGATACTGTGCATCCTGTAATAGTTACTGTTTTTAAAAGTTCATCACGAGAACCATTAGCTAAAATATTACTAATAATTCTAATCATGTCACTTGCTATTCTTTCACACTTTATTTTACTCATTATCTTTTAACCTCAACAAGTTCAAACATTTCAATAACATCGCCTTCTTTGATGTCACTATAGTTTTCAAGTGTGATACCACATTCAAATCCTTTTTTAACTTCTTTAACTGTATCTTTTTCTCTTTGAATAGAAGCTATTTTACCATCATAGATAACTGCTCCATCTCTTATTACACGACAGTTAGATGCATTTTTAGCAATACCATCAGTTACATAACAACCTGCTATATTACCAATTTTACTAAATTTGAATATTTTTCTAATTTCAGCTGTACCAAGAATTTTTTCTTCAAATTCTGGATCAAGCATACCTTTCATGGCAAGTTCCATTTCTTCTACTGCCTTATAGATAATTGTATAAAGTCTTATATCAACACTATACTCTTTAGCTACTTCTTTAGCAGTATTTGATGGAACTACATTAAATCCAATAATAACAGCATCAGATGCATTTGCAAGGACAACATCACTTTCAGTAATTGCTCCTATTCCACTTCTGATAACTTTTACTTTAACGCCTTCAACGTCAATTTTTTCTAATGAGTTTTTAACAGCTTCCTCAGAACCTCTAACGTCAGCTTTAAGTACTACATTAATTTCTTTTTGACCAGCATCAATTCTTGCAAATAAATCATCAAGTGAAACAGCTTGTTTTTTAAATTTGTTTTCTCTTGCAGCAATTGCACGTTTATCAGCGACATCTTTTGCTTGAGCTTCTGTTTCAAATGCCATGAATTTATCACCAGCAGATGGGTTTTCAGAAAGACCAGTAATTTCAACTGGAGTTGCAGGTCCTGCTTCTACAATTGATTTACCTGAATCATTTTTCATAGTTCTTACTTTACCGAATCCTGTACCAACTACAATTGGATCACCAATTCTAAGTGTACCATTCATGATAAGTAGTGATGCAATACCACCAATTTTTTTATCTATTTTAGATTCAATAACAGAACCAACTGCATATCTATTTGGATTAGCTTTAAGTTCAGATACTTCAGCTATAGCTAAAATAGTTTCTAGAAGTTTATCTACACCCTCACCTGTTTTAGCAGAAATATTTATAAATGGAATATTTCCTCCCCAGCTTTCTGGTGTAATGTTTATTGCAGCCATTTCAGTATAAATTCTTTCAATGTTTGCATCTGGTTTATCAATTTTATTTACTGCAACTACTATTGGTACATTTGCAGATAAAGCATGATCAACTGCTTCTTTAGTTTGAGGCATTACGCCATCATCTGCAGCAACAATAATAATTACTATATCAGTAACACTTGCTCCACGAGCACGCATTTCAGTAAATGCGGCATGTCCTGGAGTATCAATAAATGTTACTCTTTCATTATTATATTCAATTTGATAAGCACCGATATGTTGAGTGATACCACCAAATTCTCCATCAACAACATGAGAATTTCTAATGTAATCTAGTAAAGTTGTTTTACCATGATCGACATGTCCCATAATTGTAACAATCGGAGGTCTTTTTACTAAATCTTTTTCATCATCAACAATTTCATAAGCATCAAAATTTGTAACATCTTGAGTTTCTTCTTTTTTAAGAACTTTTTTGTATTCTTCACAAATAAGTTCAGCAGCATCATAATCTACTGCCTGGTTAACAGAAAGCATTAAACCTAAACTAATTAATTTTTTAACAAGTTCTGTTCCAGAAACACCAAGTTCATCAGCAAGTTCTTGAACACTCATACCTTCTTTGTATAAAACAATATTTTCTTGTTGGCTATTTCCTTGAAGTTTTTCTTTATGTTTATACATTTCTTTTTTAAGAGTTTTATACTCACTATTTTCTTTATTTTTAGTTTCTTTTGGTTTAAACTTTTCTTTCTTTTCTTCATCATGAAAGTTAGATTTAATATCTGATTGTTCCATGATTTCATCTACTACTTCATCAATAGCATCTTCTTCTTCGTATGATGCTTCTTCATCAGTAGAAATAAGTGAAATTGCATTATCTAAGATGATAATATCATCTTCAGATAATTCATCGTCTCCACTTTTTACTTCAATTTGCATTTCGTTACATTTTTTTAGAATTTCTGCAACGGATAAATTAACATCATTGGCGTAGTCTTTAACACTCATCATGTTAAATCACCTCTTTCTAATTTATTTTTTCAAGCATTTCTTCGTAAACACTATCTGGAATACTAACTTCCAGTACTTGTTCAAGCACTTTAGTTTGTTTAGCTTTATTAATTACTTCTCTATCCTTCTTTAAATAAGCTCCACGTCCATTAGCTTTTCCAGTCTCATCAATTATAACTTCTTTTTCAGGAGTTCTAACAATGCGAAGTAAATCTCTTTTTTCACATTTTTCTTTAGAAACTACACATGTACGCATTGGGACTTTTTTCATAATTATTTATTTCCTTCTGAAGTTATTTGATCCATAGTTTTAACATCTATTTTATATTTAGTTAATCTTGATGCAAGTTTTACGTTAGTACCTTTCTTACCAATTGCAAGTGATAAATTTTCATCGTTAACAATTGCAAGAGCTTCTTTTTTAGTTTCATCTGTAATACTAACTATTACATCTTTAGCTGGAGACAAAGCATTTTTAATAAATTCAATTGGATCTTCATTATATTCAATTAAATCAACTTTTTCTCCATTAAGTTCTTTAAAAATACCGGCAATTCTTGAACCATGTTCTCCAATACAAGCACCTTTAGCATCAACTCTTGGATTAGTTGAATAAACAGCAACTTTTGATCTAATACCAGGTTCACGAGCAACACTATAAAGTACTACTGTACCATCTTGAAGTTCAGGTATTTCAGATTCAAATAATCTCTTAACAAAACCATAATGTTTTCTTGATAATAAAATAAGTGGTCCCTTAGTATTACTTTCAACTTTAGTAATATAAACTTTGATATTAGAACCCATCTTAATTTCTTCACCAGGAATACATTCAGCTTTAGGTAAAATTCCTCTTGTTCTACCAAGGTCAATATAATAGTTATTTTGATCTTCCATAGCAACAAGGCCAACCATCATTTCAAATTCTTTATCAGCAAAGTCAGCAATGATACTATTTTTTTCAGCTTCTCTAATTTTTTGAGTAACAACTTGTTTAGCTGTACCTGCTGCAACTCTACCAAAATCATGTGGAGTTACTTCTTCTTCAATAGTTTCTCCAACTTTAATTCCAGGAACGATCTTTTCAGCATCCTCAAGTAAGATTTGTGCATCAAGAGGAATTTCTGGTGGAATTACAGTTACATTACCTTCTTCATCAGTTGTTTCTTCCCCATAATCATAGTCTTCTACAACAACTTGATATGAGAATACTTTTATTTCTCCAGAATCTGGATTAATATCTACTCTAACGTTTGTTTTAGAATCAAAGTTCTTTTTATATGCTGTTGTTAAAGCAAGTTCCATAGCTTCTAAAACAACTTCTTTAGATATATTTTTTTCTTCAATAATATTATCTAGTGCTTTTATAAATTCTTTTGGATTCATGCCTTCACTATAATCTTCTTTTTTCTTAGCCATTTTTTATTCGTCTCCTCTTTCCTTACTAACTACATCCATAATAAATGACTCGTCAATGAAATCCATTTCATCAACGATTGGATTAATAATATTTGTTGCATCAACGATTGTGTCTAGATCAATACCATCTTCTTTATCTAGAACTATTTCAAGAAAATTAATTGTACCTTCTTTTCTGTAGGTAACATCATCAACAATGATACTCTTACTTGATAAAACTTTTTCAATTTTATCTTTTAAAATTTTTAATTCCTTTTCTATTTTAATCACCTCATATACAACAAATGAGTGGGCTTTTTTGCCCACTCAAAATCTGTAAATTTATTATAACATATTATTCTTATATTGCAAGTTATTATTTTCCTTAGCTTCCCCTATATATAATATGCTTTTTTTACTATATTTATTAACTAAATTAATAATCTTATATATACCACTATTTCGAACATATATTGTAATTACATTTTTACTTATAATGTAATAAGAATATTTATATTTTCCTAAGATGTTTACTAGTTTTTTTGTTGGATGATATATCTTAACTTCATTTAATGAATTTATAAATCTTTTAGATATTATACTTCCAATTAAGTTACCTGTTGCATACCCTAGTGAATAAGATACTGCAATGATTATTTTACTTTCATTAACAGATAGTGCTTCCATTGCAACATAAAACCATATAAGTACTTCAAAAAATGCAATAATAGTTGGTATAGCAATTTTACCTTTAACTGTTAGAATAGTTCTGAATGTTCCAAGTGATACATCAATAATTCTTGCGAAAAAGATTTTAAATATAGTTAAAAAAAGCATAATACTTTCACCAATAGTATTATGCTTTTATTTATTTAAATTATTTACAAGTAAAACCACTTGCTTTTAAAACTTTAACTAAATGTTTAGTAGATTTATAATTGTCATTTTCTTTTAAATCATCACCTGATAGTTTATATATCATTGTAAGTTTATTATCTTTATATTTAAGATTAATATAATTTTTTGATATTACACCAGGATTCTTATCTATTAATTCTTCATAAAACTTATATATTTCTTTTACATTAGACTTACTAGGTGATGTGACTTCATACTTATATTTTATTTCTTTTATATTATTCTTTTTTTGTTCAATAATATATTTTTCGTATACTTTAACATTTCCATCTGAACCAGTATGATCACACGTAAATGTTTTTTTATAGAATTTTAAGTATGAAACAAAAATGACTAATAGGATTATGACTATTAAACCTATAGTTTCAACAAAATGTTCTTTCATGTATGATAAAACTTTTTTCAATATTATCACCTACTAATTATTACTATATTTTATTATGCTATTTTTTTCAATATTATTTTAATTCTTTTTTATATCTATCAAGTAGTTCTTTAAATCTATTATAGTGGACTATTTCTCTTTGCCTTAAGAATAGAAGCGGTGCTAGTAGATCATCTGTTTTTACATAATCTATAATATGTTCATAATTTACTCTAGCTTTTTCTTCTGCAGCTAAATCTTCTTCTAGATCTGCAATTGGATCTCCTGTTACTGCAAATGTTAAAGCATCAAATGGAATATTAGTTGCGCTTACAGGATATATTCCTTTACCGTGCTCGACATAGTAACCTGCAAGTCCAGCTTCTTCTAACTCTTTTAAAGACGCATCTTTCATAAGTCCATTTAGAATTGATGAAATCATTTCAACATGACCTAGTTCTTCAGTTGCTATATCATTTAACAAAGCTTTACCTTCATCATCAGGCATTTCAAATTTTTGTGAAAAATATCTTAGTGCAGCACCCAATTCTCCTGCATAACCACCAAGTTGTGTAGCAATTAACTTTGCCATTTTTAAATCTTTATTTTTTATTTCAATTGGATAATTTAAAATCTTTTCATATTTGAACATTATGCTTTATCCTCCCATGGCCATGGACTATTAATCCAGTTATATTTATTTTTTATTCCTGATAAACATAAACTTGAATAAATATTTTCATATTCATTTTTATATTCTTCTAATAATTTATTATGCTTTTTGAATTCATTAAACATATCTTCATCATTTGGATGGATATCAAGATATAAATTAAGATCATTTATAATAAATGTTTCTTCCATTATTTTTAATTTCAATCTTTCTTTTTCATCTTTTCCGTTTAATCTATAAACCGAATAATTTTTATATGGTACATATTCATCTTTAAACATATTTCCATAAATATAACCATCATTATTTAACATGATTTTTTTGCCTGTAAAAAAATCTAAATTTTCATCAAATGAAAAATCATCAAAATACACTATATTTCCTCCTCTACTTTTATCATATGTAAGGCTTAAATATTTGCCTATTTATTTTGCAAATTATCCTTAAATAAGATATAATTATAATGGTGAAATAATATGGGAAAACATAAGAAAAGAAAAAAAGAAACAACATCAAATTTTAAATACAGTGTAGAATTAACAGGACTTATTTTAATTCTTATTGGTATTATTGGTTTTGGATTTGGTCCAGTTGGTTCTTTAATCAAAAAATTTAGTATATTCCTTGTTGGTACATGGTGGATGTTTCTTTTAATAGGAGTCTTACTACTTGGTGCGTATATGTTATTTAAAAGAAAACTACCTAAGTTTTTTACAAGTAAACTTATTGGATTATATGTTATTTTCATAGTTATTTTAGTAGCAAGTCATTTTGGATTTATTGAACATGCAAAATCTAGTAAAGAAATATTTTCAACTACAGTTGATAATTTTATGGAAAGAATTAGTTCAATAAATGGTAAGACTGCTTTATTTACATCAGGTACTTCTTCTGTTGAAATCGGTGGAGGAATTATTGGAGCAACATTTGCTTATATTTTCTCCAGTTTATTTGGTTTAAGTGGTACTAAAGTTATTGAAATTATTCTTTTAATATTTGGTTTAATCTTACTATTTGATATTACATTATCCGATATTCTTGAAAAACTTAGAAGTATATTTAAGAAAAATAAAGATAATGAAGAAGAATCAATTGTTCCAACAGATGTTGAAATAAATGATTATTCTAAAACTAAGGAAGAACCTAAAAAAGAAGATAAAGTTATTATTACAAGTATGGATGAACTTAAAACTCCGCTTCCTAAAGCATTAGAAAATGATTCAATGGAAAGTTTAATGAAAAAAGATGAGCCTGTTACTAACACTCATTATAAACTTCCACCACTTAGTCTTTTATCTGATCCAACTGGTGAAGGTGTTACTGTAAGTCAAAGCGAAACCAGGAAGAATAAAGATGAACTTGAAAGTGTTCTAAGAGATTTTGGTATTACTGCTAAAGTTGTTAAGATTCATATTGGTCCTGCGGTTACACAATATGAACTTACTGTTCCAAACGGAACTAAGGTAAGTAAAATAACAAGTGTTAATAAAGAAATTGCTCTAGCTATGGCTGCTAAAGATGTTAGAATTCAAGCACCTATTCCTGGTAAAAGTACTATTGGTATTGAAATACCTAATCCAAAAGTATGTGCTGTTAAAATTAAAGAAATTCTTCTTAGCCGTGGTGAAGGTAAAATTAATGTCGCTTTAGGTAAAGATATTTATGGTAATCCAGTACTTGCTGATTTATCAAAAATGCCTCACCTTTTAATAGCTGGTTCTACTGGTTCTGGTAAATCAGTTTGTACAAATAGTATTATTTGTTCTATCTTAATGAATTATCGACCTGATGAAGTTAAACTTGTATTAGTTGACCCTAAGAAGGTTGAGTTATCAAATTATAATGGTGTTCCTCACCTACTTACACCTGTTGTAACAGATCCTAAAAAAGCATCTGTTGCACTTCAAAAAGTAGTTAATGAGATGGAAAGAAGATATAACCTATTTAGTGATACAAGTGTAAAAAATATCGAAGGATATAATGAATATGTTCAAAAATATAATAAAAAACATCCAGAAGCGCCAATGCAAAAACTTCATTATTTAGTTACAATAATTGATGAACTTGCGGATTTAATGCTTGTTGCATCTAAAGAAGTTGAAGACTCTATAATGCGTATTACACAGATGGCTCGTGCAGCTGGTATTCACTTAATAGTTGCAACACAAAGACCATCAACAGATGTCATTACTGGTGTTGTTAAAGCTAATATTCCATCTAGAATAGCATTCGCTGTTGCATCAAGCATTGATTCAAGAACAATTCTTGATATGTCAGGTGCTGAAAAGCTTCTAGGTAAAGGTGATATGCTTTACTTACCTATGGGTGAAAATACACCAACAAGAATTCAAGGTAGTTATATTTCTGATGAAGAAATTAAAAAACTTATTGATTATGTTTGTGGACAACAAAAAGCTAAATATTCAGAAGAAATGGATTTAGATTCTACTCCTATTGGAACATCATCTGGTTCTGGTAGCGGAGCTGATGGATTTGATGATCCATTATATGATGAAGTTGTTGAGTTTGCTGTTTCAACAGGAAAGATTAGTGCATCTTTAATTCAAAGAAAATTTAGACTTGGTTATAATCGAGCTGCTAGAATTATAGATTTACTTGAAGATAGAGGTATTGTAGGACCACAAAATGGGTCTAAACCACGTGAAGTATTAGTAAAATTAGAATCAGAAAATAATTAATTATTATATTCATATGATAAAATATATTTATGGGGAGAGTATATATGAAAAAACAAAATAATTTAAGAAAAGTACCATTAAGAAATTATGCACTAGCTGTTTTAATGTTTATTGCTGTAGTTCTTATTACTTTATATTTATTTAAGTGGTATCAAGTAAAAAATAAAGAAAGAATTGCAACTAGTTATTTAGTTGAAAATAATTTAATTACAAGTGAAATTAAAACATTTGAAGAACTAAATGATGTTCTTGCAGAAAACTCTTCTAGACTTATTCTTTATATAAGTTATCGTAATGATAAAGATATTTATAATATAGAAAAAAATTATAAAAAGATATTTAAGAATTATAATATTCAAGAAATATTTACATTATTTGATATAACTGATATTAAAGAAGATAATAAAGATTATAAGAAAATGATTAATGAATTTTTAGATATTAATGTAAATGGATTCCCTGTTATTATTTATTATGAAGGTGGTCAAATTGTTTCTTATAAAAAAATTAAAAATTCAAAAGATTTTGAATCTGTAATTAAAAAGATTAATATAGAAAAAAATAGCCGTTAGGCTATTTTTTAAAAGGAGTAATAATTATGATTAATGTAGTATTATTTGAACCTGAAATACCCATGAATACAGGTAATATTATGAGAACATGTATTGCAACGAATGCTAAACTTCATTTAATTAAACCTCTTGGTTTTTCTCTAGATGAAAAATCTGTTAAAAGAAGTGGTGTTAATTATATAGATAAAATAGATTTAACAATTTATGAAAATATGGAAGACTTCTATAGTAAAAATGAAGGTACATTTTACTACTTAACTAGATATGGTCATAAACCTCACACAACTGGTGATTATAGTAATTCTAAAGAAAATATATACTTTATATTTGGTAAAGAATCAACTGGTATTCCTAAAAAATATTTAAGGCCTAATTTAGACCATTGTTTTAGACTTCCTATGAGTAAAAATGTAAGATCACTTAATTTATCAAATACCGTTGCAATTGTTGTATATGAAGCTCTAAGGCAACAAAACTATAATGATTTATTATTTGATGAGCCACATAAAAGTAAAGACTTTATCATTGAAGATTAAAGTCTTTTTTTTATGATTATTTTTCTTATTGTATTTATTATTAATGTCGTACTTGATAAAACTATTATGAATACTAGGTCTTTAACTTTTAGTCCAAAGGTTCCAAATATTGATCCACCATAATATATAATTATAATTTGCATTATTGATATAAAGATAAATAGAAATAAGAATAGCTTGTTTTTTAAAACATCAGATAGTATATTTATTCTTTCCGTTCGAGCACAAAATGCATTAAATATTCCTAAGAAAATAAATAAAGCAAAATATGCTGTCATAAAATATTTATGATTTCCAATAACAACGTTTTTAAATATAGGTACTTTTAAAAATAATATACATAGTAAACCTCCATATAATCCATTAGTTAATATTTCAATATACATTTTACTGTTTATTACATTTTCGTTAATATTTAAAGGCTTTTCCTTTAAGTATTCTTTTAAAGATGGTTCAAATGAAAAAGCTAAACCAGCAAATGTATCCATAATCATATTAAGCCATAACATTTGCATTATAGTTATTGGTGTATTTATACCAATTAAAGGTCCCACTATTGAAAGTGATAGTGCACATAAGTTCACGCTTAACTGATAAACAATAAATTTTCTTATACTTTTTAAAATAGTTCTTCCATAAAGAATTGCTTTGGAGATAGACAATAAGTTATTATCTAAAATTACTATGTCCGATGCTTCTTTAGCAACAGATGATCCACTACCCATTGCAAAACCCACATCGGCTTTTTTTAAAGCTGGAGCATCATTTATTCCATCGCCTGTCATTCCAACTATATTTCCACAATTTTGAATTATTCTAACTAACCTGCTTTTATCAGTAGGTAACGCTCTTGAAATAACTTTTATATTATTAAGTCTTTCTTTAACTTCTTCATCAGATAATTTGTTAAATTCGTCTGATGATAATATCAAATCATTATTTGATGTTATTATGTTTACATCTTTTGCTATAGATTTTGCTGTTTCTTTATTATCGCCTGTAATCATAATAATATTTATATTTGCTTTTTTAATATTATTTAAACCCTCATAAGTCTCTTTTCTTATTATATCTTTTATAACTATCATATTTATTAATATATATTTATTATCATCAACTTTTATATTTATAAGTACTCTACTTCCTTTTTTAGTGATAGAAGTAATATATCTTAGAAGCTTATTTTTATTTAAAAATGTTTCGCATCCAGACTCATCTAGATAATAGTTACACCTATTTAATATGTTTTCATATGCACCTTTAATATATGTTAAATTATCGATTTTTACTTCACTATACTTATTTTCACTATTAAATGGTTTGAAGTTATGTGCCTTTGTTTTTACTTTATAATAATTTTTTATAAAATTTATTATTGCTTTATCCGTTTCGTTACCACCTATTACTTTATTATCCGTAATTATACTTGATGAGTTATATATTAGTGATTCTAAGAAAGTATTTCTATATGGTTCTTTCATTTCATTTACACTTCTATATATTTTTAAATTTCCATCTATTATTTCAGTAACACTAAGTTTACCTTCAGTTATTGTACCAGTTTTATCTGTTAATAAGTAGTTGATATTTCCAGATGTTTCAATACCAACCATTTTACGAACTAAAACATTGTTTTTAATCATTTTTTTCATATTACTTGATAGTACTAGAGTTATCATCATTGGTAAACCTTCAGGAACAGCTACAACAATTGTAGTTACGCAAAGTGTTAATGTATATATTAAATCGTTAATCATATTTTTTGACACAATATATGACATTATTAACTCTTTATTAAAGTTATTTTGTATAAACACAGTTGAAAATAAATATGAAAAAGAAACAATAAAAGCACCAATATATCCTACTCTATTAATTATTTTAGATAAACTTATTAATCTTTTTTTGAGTGGGCTTTTAACTTTTATCTCCTGAACTTCTTCCATTATTTTTCCATACATCGTGTTTTTTCCAACATTTACTACTCTGCACTTACTAAAGCCTTCGTAAATATTTGTACCTTTGTAAATCAATGTTTCATCTTTATTATTATACTTTTTTTCTTGTAAATTAGATTCTCCTGTTAACATTGACTCATTTATAAGTAAACTTCCACTTAATATAATTGAATCTGCTGGTACAATATCTCCACTTTCAAGTTCTATTACATCTCCTACAACTAACTCGCTTGATTTTATTTCTTTTAATAAATTATTTCGATATGTTTTAACTAATATATCTTTGTTTTCATCTTGTAATTTTTTAAACTTTATTTCACTACCATATTCTGAAACAGTTGATATTAGTGTTGATAAAAAAATTGCAATAAGTATACCTAAAGTCTCATACCAGTTAAAATCTTTAAACATAAATATTACTTTTATAATTAAAGCTATTAACATAATTTTTATAATAGGATCACTAAACGACTCTACTACAAAATTAAAAATGTTTTTTCTTTTTTTTGCTTCAAGTATATTTTCTCCATATTTTCTTTTACTATTTTCTACTTCTTTATCATTTAATCCGACTTTCATATTTTTTCCTCTTTAAAAAATATGAAATAAAAAAAGAAATATTCACGTTGTGATTATTTCTTTTTTATTATTGCATCTTAAATCCAGTTCGAAACTTTCAATAAAACTTTTTTCAAACATAATACTTTTTGATGTACTATTAAAACCAAGTTCAATTTTTTTACTTTCTTTAACAAGAGCTACCAATATAGCATTATTAAAATATATTTTTTCATTACCATAATATTCAAGATACCCGTCATTATTTATCTTTTTAATTAAATCGATTAAATAATCATTTGTATCGATATTCTCAAAATATATAATGCTAAAAGGATGCTCTATTAGATTATAGAACTTTGATTCATTTATTTTTTTAGAAAATGTATCATTATTAACATTATTATTATAGTTTTCTGAATCAATTCTAATAATATTAACATCACCAAATGATTTAATAAAATCTTTTATTAAATACCTATCATCAGTAATAAAACTTTTGGGTTTATCAGTATCTATTTTTAATAAGTTAACAAGTTTATTTAATCTATCATCTGGTAAATAATTCTTTAATTCTTTCTTTACTTTATATAGTATTTCATCATTTCTAAGAAGTTTATTATTTGTTTTATAGTATATAGATTTAATTATATCATCTTCGGATAAATATCTTTTTCCACATGTTTTAGCATATGCACAAGATGTATCTAATAAATCTATTGTTTTATCAGGATTAGATATATTTTTTATATAATTATTTGATAAATAAATAATCTTATCAATTAATTCTTTAGGAATTTTTATATTATGAAATTTTTCATATTCTTTTTTTACGCTTATCATTAAGTTATGCATATCTTCATTATTAAGTTCACTTATGCTAATAACTTCAAATCTTCTTTGGAGAGCTTTATCGTTTAGAATAGATTTATTATATTCAGTTGTTGTTGTTGCACCAATACACTTTATATCTCCTCTAGCAAGATATGGTTTTAATATGTCAGCTGCATTTATAGCACCCTCTGCACCACCAGCTCCAATCATAGTGTGAATTTCATCAATAAAGATTATTGAGTTCTTATCATTTTTTATTTCTTTGATTATATTATTTAATCTTTCTTCAAATTCCCCGCGGTATTTAGTTCCTGAGATTAAACTTCCCATATCCATTAAATATATCTTTTTATTCTTTAAACTATCTGGAACCATACCTATATTAATTCTTCTTGCTAGTTCCTCTACTAAAGCTGTTTTACCAACACCTGCAGGACCTATTAATATTGGATTGCATTTCTTCTTTCTTGTTAGTGTAAGAATTATTTTATTTATCTCTTCTTCTCTTGATACAACTTTTGAATCATTATCAACAATATCATTTAGTAAAACTCCTATTTTATTTGTTTCTTGCATTAATGATATACGTTGTTTTTCTTTAAGTTTTATATATATCTCATCAAGATCTATATTCATTTTTAATAAAATCCTAATAGCAATTCCTTCACCCTCATCAAGCATTGCTAAAAATAAATTTTGTTCTATGTTCGTTTCTCTATCTTTATTTTTTAAATTATATCTAGCTATTATCTTTCTAAGCAAAGGAGTGTATAAATTACTAGGATTATCTTTTTTGCAATTACCAACAATTTCTAAGAGACTATCTTTAAAACTATCATATGTAACACTATATTCTTTTAAATAAATTGATAAATCATTTTTATAACTTAGAATAGCTAAAAACAAATGTTCAGAACCAACATATGGGTGTTTTAGTTTTATTCTTTCTTTTTCGCATTTTTTTAATACTAAATCTATTTTTGAATTCTTTTCCATATGATCTCCTTTATATCTCATATTCATATAATGATATTTTTATTAAATGATATACTATTATTTAAACCACAAAAAAAGCGACGTTTTTGTCGCTTTTTAGTTTATATTTAAATTATTGACATGAAAATAAATATAATTAATAATACACATAACATTCCAAGAACGAAACGCCAAATATGTTTCATCCAATCTTTATACTCTACCTTTGTATATAGTAAACCAAAGATTAGTATTAAACTTGTTGGAATGAAGAATTGTAATAATCCATATATTGCGAAGAATACTAAGAATACTAATGCTAAATGTGTTGCACCATAACCAGAAACAAGGAATCCTCCTAAACTATATCCAGTGTATCCTAAGTCTACTTGGAAGATATTTGTAAATGTTGCAGCTAACATAGTTGTTAATAGATTATGACTTGTATCAACGTTAACATCAGGAATACCATCTCCATCAGTATCTAGGTTAAGAACTGATTTTCCACCATCTAATTGTTTAACAATTGATTCATCATATTCATCAACTTTACCATTACCGTTAAAGTCTATATTCTTGTCTGGATATCCATCTTTGTTTGTATCACAGTTAAGATCACATTTACCATCATTATCTAAATCTTGATTCATTAAATTGTAATCAGGTTTTCTATCTTCATCAGTATCAATATTAAACCATGCTACTCCAGCGCCATTATAGTCAATATTTATATTTGGAATATTATCCTTTTTCATAATTGAATTAACAGCTGTTGGAACAATTGGGCTCATGTACATAATAATAAATACTGAATATACAGCTACCATACCTAATATAGGTTTGATAAGTTTAAGAGCGCCAGTTCCAAATGTAGTTAATAATTCATCAAATTTAAATGAATATAAAATAGCAGTTAAAATAGTAAATACAAATAAAACTGTTGATAATGTAAATAAATCAAATGCACCAAATGGAACAGCACTTGTACCTAAAATATATGAGAATATTTTAAAGTCTTTTCCAATTGAGAAATCCATTAACCAGTTATGAAGTTCATTAAATGTATTAATTTTAAATATTCCATCCCAGTTAACAAAACCTAAAATAAATACTATAAATAGTAAACATAAAACAATTCTTATTGGGAATAATTTTACATTTTTAGATTTAACTTCTTCAACTTTGAAATCCTCATCAATTTCATTTTTCTTTTTATTTTCTAGTGCTTTTTTAGATGCAAAATATAAGAAGAAGTTATATAGTGCAGTAGCAATACCTAGAATAATAACTCTAAATACAAGTGTTAAACCTTTTCCAGTCTCAATTGTTAGAGTTTGTGAAAAATATTGATTAAAAATATTTAGTGTTTCTGTACCAAATGTTGCACCTAGTACACCAACTAAAATTGCACCAAATGTAGATGCAAATGCAGTAAGTTTATTTAAACCAGCTTCAAGCATAATTGTTATAAGCATTGGTACAAATAAAATCATTGCAAATGTTGATGAAGTAACAGATGTTAAACCTGTTAGTACAACTGATGTAACAATTACAAAAAGTGTTTCCTTTCCTTTAATTTTTTTTGCAATATTAGAAATAAGTTTTCTATATCCATCAGTTTTAGAAAGAACCGCATAGAAGCCACCTAAAACTAGAAGATATACAATCTTATCAATTCCATAATAAATACTATTATATGCAACTGTTGCAAGATCGTTAAAACCAATTCTAATTCGATCGTATTTTATAAGCTGTGTTCCGTTAAATGTTCCAGTTGGAATAATCCATGTTAGAACAATAGCAATAAAAATTACGATTCCAAGCATTTTAGCAATAGTATGCTTTTCAAAAAATTTCTTCATTTTATTTTTCCTCCCTATTAAAATTATAACACTTATGTAACTTAAATTAAAAGATAAACATTAAATAAAAACAAAAAAAGCACTATAAATAGTGCTTAGTCTCTTGGTTTCATTGTTGGGAATAAAATTACGTCACGAATTGATTCTGATTCAGTAAATAACATAACCATTCTATCAATTCCATAACCTATTCCACCAGCTGGTGGCATACCATATTCTAGAGCTTCAATGAAGTCATAATCAATATCATTAGCCTCATCGTTACCTAATTCTTTTTCACTTAATTGTGCTTCAAATCTTTCAAGTTGATCTATTGGATCATTAAGTTCTGTGTATGCATTAGCACATTCATGTCCAGAGATAAATAATTCAAATCTTTGAGTAAATCTTGGATCTTCAGGATCCTTTTTAGTAAGTGGAGAAATTTCAATTGGATGTCCATAAAGGAATGTTGGTTCAATTAAGGTTTCTTCTACATATTTTTCAAAGAATTTATTAATGATATGTCCATATTGTTTTTCATGTTCTTCTAATTCAATATTATGTTCTTTAGCAAGTTTTAAGCATTCATCTAAATCTGTAATTGCTTTAAAGTCAATACCTGTTTTTTCTTTAATAGCATCAGTCATAGAAATACGTTTCCAATCTCCTGCTAAATCTATATCGTGTCCTAAATAATGGAATGTTGTTTTACCACAAACATCATTTGCTATTGTTTTATACATATTTTCAGTTAAATCCATCATACCATCTAAATCTGAATATGCTTGATATACTTCCATTAAAGTAAATTCAGGATTATGTTGTGGATCCATACCTTCATTTCTAAATGTACGACCAATTTCATATACTCTTTCCATACCACCAACAAGTAATCTCTTTAAGTTAAGCTCTAGAGCAATTCTTAAATACATGTCTAAATCTTGTGTATTATGATGAGTTACAAATGGTCTAGCTGATGCTCCTGTTAAAAGTGTTGTTAAAATAGGAGTTTCCACTTCAACAAAACCTTGGTCGTCTAAGAACTTTTGAATTGTTCTAATAATCTTAGGACGCATCATAGCAACTTTCATTGATTCATCATTAGTAATTAAATCAAGATATCTTTTTCTATATCTATCTTCAACATCTTGAAGTCCATGGAACTTTTCAGGAAGTGGTCTTAAAGCTTTTACTAAATGAGTATATTTTAAACATTTAATAGTAAGTTCTCCTGTTTGTGTTTTCATTATTTTTCCATAAACACCAACAATATCACCTAAGTCAGCTGTTTTAAACAAGTTATAAGCTTCTTCACCTATATCATTAATTGATACATAAACTTGGATTTTTCCAGTTTTATCTTTAAGTGAGAAAAATGATGCTTTACCCATTTTACGAATAAACATTATACGACCTACTACAGTTGCAGTATCATCCATGTTTTCAAATGCATCATGATCTACATCTTTATACTTTTCTTGTAAGTCTTTTGCATATGCATCTCTTTCAAATCTTTGTCCAAAAGGATCAAGACCCATGTCTTGAATCTTTTTCATTTTATCTCTTCTTGCAATTTCTTGATCTGTTAATTTTCTCATTTCTTTCACTTCTTTCCCTAATATAATACCATAAATATTATATTTTTCCATAAAAAAAGTTCTGATTTTTCAGAACTTTAATTATTATTACATTCTATATAATTTAGTGCTTTTTTTAGAAATTACATAAGCGCAACCAATTAATCCGATACCAGCAATAATTCCAACGTATGGAAGAACACTACCAGTTTTAGGATTCTTAGTTTCTTTTGGTGTAATTTTATAGTTTGTTACACCATCTGGAATATAAGTAAAATAACAATCATCGTCTGCGTTTGCAGCAGGATCATGTCTGTAAGTAAATTTTAATACTTCTACTTTTTCTCCAGTACCAACATATTCAGCAGCATCTAAAGTTTGAGCATTTGGATTTGAATATACAGTTTTAACTGTAGCAGATTTCATATCTGCTTCTATTACTTTAGAAGCTTGATCAACTTTAAATAAGTCAGTATCTTGAATGCCATCAAGTAATGCATTAGTACCTACTAATTTACCATCAAAACCAGTATATGTACTACCTTGTGATACAGTTGCATATACAACAGCAGTAAATACTCCATTTGCATCTGGACCAAGTACTTCATGTGAATAAGTTGCACCAGCAGCACTAACTTTTAAAGGTAAAATTAATAGAGCCATAACAGCGATAAAGCTTAACATTTTCTTCATATAACGATTCACTCCTATCCTTCCTCTATATTATGTCTTAATTATAGCATAAAATAATATATTTGTATAACTTTTTGAAAAAAAATTATAATTTATGTAAACTTTATGTTATTATATATATACATGATAGTAAGGGTTGATTGCTTGTGAAGAAGATATTAATCGGTATTAAAAATAACGCGCTTACATTTTCTTATAAAAAGATATCCGATAAAGGCAATAGTAATTTATTAAATACAAATATCATTACAGACAATGAACTTGTATTTAGCGAAGAGTATATTGAAAATAATAAAAAAATAGTTATTAGTTTTGTTAAAGAACTAATAATTCAATATAATATTACACAACTTATCATTAAAGAATCAGATCTTACCTTTACTGCTTTTGATTTAATAAATAATTCGGAAAAAGTTAAAGCTGTCTTCTTTAGAGAAGAAAGACAATTAAGCTATGAAATATGTGAAAAGATTTTAACTAACCATTATATTAGAATAATTAATTGTTATAATATGCCACCATATATGCTTGAGTGTTTTGATCAAAGAGGTATTAAAACTGAATCAAGATCAGAAATTATGTTCACATCAGCATTTATGCAAGGAAATAATTTAATGCAATATAGTAAATTATTTTATAAAATGTCAGTTAGAATTGAACTTCCACTTAAAGAACAAGATTTAGATGATTTTAAAATATTTTGTAAGATTAATAAATATTTAAAAACAGTGCATGTTAATCTATATAATAGAAATGATTTAATTAAAATATGTGATGTTTTAGCAGATAATAAACTTAAAAATGTTAAGATATATATTCACTATAACATTACTAAAGAAAGTGAGTTTAATTCTCTTAGAAAATTAAACTCAACGTATAAAAAACATAAAATAAAAATCGAACTTAAATATACAGATTCGTATCTTGAAGATAATTTATTTAAACAAATTGTTGTTAATGTTCTTAAGGTATGTGGTTTAATTAGTTTAGTTCTTGTTGTATCCTTTGTATCTTATGTTGGTATATCAAACTTTAGATCTACACAACATGTTAATAAGATTAAAAGGCAAATAAAAGAAGTTGTTAAAAACACTGATCAAGAAAAAGTTATTGAAGAAATAAATAAAGATAAAAAAGAAGGAGAAGCACAAGTTACAAATTCATTTGTTGCTACTCTACTTTCTATGAATCCTGAATCTGTTGGATGGCTTAAAGTAAATAATACTAATATTGATTATCCAGTAGTTCAAGGCAAAGATAATAAATACTATCTAGATCATAATTTTGATTTTGAAGATGATCATAATGGTTGGGTATTTATGGATTATAGAAATAATCCAACTGAACTTAGTAAAAACACTATAATTTATGCACATAATAGATATTATAGCGGAGTTATGTTTGGTACTCTTTATAAAGTATATTATGGAAGTTGGTATAACAATAAAGAAAATCAAATTATTAAATTTGATACTCTATATGGAGAACATAAATGGAAAATAATATCTATATATAAAATTCCAAAAACAAGTGATTATTTACAAGTTAATTTCTCAAGCGATGAAGAATGGAAAGAATTTATTGATATGATTAAAGGTAGAAGTGTTAAAGACTTTGGTGTTAACGTAGGGCCTGATGATAAAATACTTACTTTATCAACATGTTCTTCATCAAGAGAAACTAGATTAGTTGTGCATGCTGTACTTCAAAAATAAACCAGTTCTTTGAACTGGTTTTTATATATAAAAAAACTGTTTGATTGGATCAAACAGTTTTTAATTTATTATTCATCTATATCAAAGTTAATAATGTTTCTATCAACACTACCTGTTGCTGAGAATTTCATATCGTAACCTTTGCTTTTGTATTCTTCAAAAATTGTATTTGCTGTTGTTGCGCCAAATGAAATACCAGGTTCAGTAATAATTACAAGTTTAGATTCGCTTGGATAGAAAAGAGGAATACCTGTATAAGAACCATAAGTAAATGAATTAGTTCCATTATATGTTTTTAACATATCTTTATAAGCAGCCTCATCATTAAATCTAATGATTTGAGCCTTAAATGCAGCTTGGCAAATAGTTTCATTATTACAGAAGATAATTAGTCTTTCATAAGTATTATCATCAGGATTTGCCAATGTACCTCTTATATTAAAACGTATATCACTTGATAATACTGCAAGTGGAGCAAAATATTGCATTTTATTTTTAGCTTCATCTTCAGCCATAATTGGTACTGTGTAGAATCCTGGAGTTTTAATATATTCTCTTACTTCATCAGGATTTGTGAAAGCATATGTTTCACCAGCATCAAGAGTATTTAAAATAAACTCTTTTTCAGTTACTGGTACATCTTGTTTAGTTTCAACAATGTTAAATGATAATATTGGAGCAGTTTTATCAATTACTGTAATATTACCTTCATATGTATCAGTTCCACATGAAATTGTATATTTATATTTACCTGCTTTATTAACATCAACTTTAGATAAATCTAAAACACAATTAGAAGATGATGTATTTTTAAATGTTCCATAATCTTCAATAGATGCAGATAACTTAGTTCCAGATTCAACTTCTAAATCTTTAGTAGTAACACCTTTTGAATTAAATATTCCTTTAATATTTATTAAGTAGTAAGCTCCTCCACCAAGAACTGCAACTAAAATAATTATTAAACAGAATAATAATGTTTTCTTTGAATTGCCTTTTTTAGTTTTTTGCTTTGGATCAAGTTCAGGAGTAGTTCCTATTTGATCAAAATCAGATGTTGGAGTTACATAATCAACTGGAGTTGATACTGTAGCTTGATAATCTGTTGTTGGCATTTGATCAGGAATTGGAAGTGTTGGTCCAGTTTGAACTGGAGCTTCAGGAATGCTTTCTTGAACAGGCATTTCTGGTGCTGCTGGAGCATCGCTTACAACTTGAGCAATATCATTTCCTTCAACTGAAATTGGTTGATTAAATGTAATAGTTTGATCAAGTGGAGATTCAGTATAACTTGCTTCAATTGGTTGAGCTTCAACTACAGGTTCAACATTTTCAACTGGAGCTTGATAATTAAACTCATTTGGAACATTAACAGTTGGAGCAACATTAAGTGTATCTGCTTGCTCAACTACTGGTGCAGGTTGTTCAAATGAAGGAACTTCAGCAACATTTACAGGTTCAGCTGGAATTTCATTTGTAACGCCTGCGTTAAATGTACTTGGATCAACAGGAGTTGGATTAAATGGATCTTGTGGTACATTTAATGTTTCATTATTTAAATTATTAAATGGTGCAAAACCTGGTTGTTCAGGTGCTACAACATTATTTGCAGGTTGAAATCCTTGATCTATTGGTTGTTCTGGTGTAGGTACACCAAAAGATTGTGGTTCCATATTAGAACCATAATTATTATTTTCTGGATTCATATATCTAGACCCCTTTTCCTATTATGAATAAATTATACCTTTTATTAACAAAAAACGCAATAATTTTTGTTGCATAAAAAAATAACCAATATATAATTATTGATTATTTTCTATATACTTAATTACGTTAGTTGCTGCAACTGCTCCATCAGATACTGCAGTAGTTAGCTGTCTTACCTTTTTTTCGCGGCAATCACCAGCAACAAATATATTATTATTTGTAGTTGTACAATCATCGCTTAATACATAAGATTTTTCACTTAAAGGAAGCATTTCTTTAACAAGTTTAGTCTCAGCATCCATGCCTATTGAAATAAACATACCATTAATAGTTAGTTCTCGATTATTATCTAGAATAATTTTTTCTAGTTCTTCTTCACCAATTATTTTTTTAACATTAGCATTATAAATTATTTCAACATTATCTTTAGCCTCTAACTTATCTTTTAATACTTCTTCACATTTAAGTTTATCTCCCCTATATATTAAATAAACTTTGTTACAAAGGTTAGACATATATAATGCATTAGTTACTGCAGAATTAGCTCCACCAATAACTGCAACGTCCTTTCCTTTATAAAATGCTCCATCACAAGAGGTACAAAATGATATACCCTTACCTATTAAATTAGTTTCATTTGGTAAACCAAGTAATCTATATTTTGCACCAGTTGCTAGGATTATTGTTTTTGCTTCATATTCTCCCATATCGGTTACAACTTTGTTAATTTTGCCAGGAATAATCTCTAGAACTTCTTCAATTTCAATTGGAAGGCCTAAGCTTTCTGCTTGTTCATAAAAGTTATTAGCAAGTTCTACACCGCTAATGGATTTAAACCCAGGAAAATTTTCAACAAGTGGACTTGAAGCAATCTGACCACCAACAGTTTCTTTTTCAAAAACTATTGTTTTAAGGTTAGCTCTCTGACAGTAGATGCCTGCAGTAATACCTGCAGGACCTCCACCAATTATTATGCAATCATACATAAGTAATTACCTACTTACTTTTGGCTTTCTGCATATTTTTTAATATTTGATAAATTAGGTATAACTTCAACATTGCCTTTTTTAATTACAACAAGTGTAGGAGCTTGTTTAACACCTAATTTATTTGTAAGATCAACTTCTTCTTCAGCATCAACAAAATCATATTTAACTTTTGCTTTATCTAAAAGTTTTTTTGCTGATTTACAATTAGGACATGTTTTAGTTCCGAATAGTAAAATTCCATCTTTTAATCCATCATTACACTTACAATCTTTTTTATCATCACATTTTTTTGATGACTTTTTATCAGCTTTAAGCGCTTTACACATGTCATATTCTTTTCTCATTTCGAATTCTTTAGCTTTTCCATCATTCCAGTTTTTAACAGGTCTATAGTATCCAGTAATTCTACTATATACTTCTGTTTCACAACCACACTCAGGGCATTTATAAACTTCACCAGTAATATAACCATGATTCTTACATACAGAATATGTTGGAGATAAAGTATAGTATGGAAGTCTATAATTTTCAGCAATCTTTCTAACTAAGTTAGCAGCTGCTTTCCAGTCTTCTAATCTCTCACCCATAAATGCATGGAATACAGTTCCAGATGTATATAATGTTTGAAGTTCATCTTGAATATCAAGAGCTTCAAAAATATCATCTGTGTAACCAACAGGTAAATGAGAACTATTTGTATAGTATGGAGTTTCGTCATTAGATGCTGTAATAATATCAGGATATAGAGCTTTATCTTTCTTAGCCATTCTGTATGAAGTTGATTCAGCAGGAGTAGCTTCTAGGTTATATAAATCTCCATATTCTTCTTGATAATCTGATAATTTTTCTCTCATGAAGTTAAGAACATCTTTAGTAAATTCTTGAGCTTTTTCATGAGTTAAATCTTCTTTAATCCATTTAGCATTTAAACATACTTCATTCATACCAACTAGTCCGATTGTTGAGAAGTGGTTATTAAATGTTCCTAAGTATCTCTTAGTATATGGATATAATCCTTCATCTAGAAGTTTAGTAATTACATTACGTTTAATTTTTAAACTTCTAGCAGCAATATTCATTAATTTTTCTAGTCTTTCATAGAATTCATTTTCATCTTTAGATAGATATGCAATTCTTGGCATATTGATTGTTACAACACCAACAGATCCTGTTGATTCACCTGAACCAAAATATCCTCCAGATTTCTTTCTAAGTTCTCTTAAGTCAAGTCTTAGACGGCAGCACATAGATCTAACATCAGATGGTTCCATATCACTATTAATATAATTTGAGAAATATGGAGTTCCATATTTAGCAGTCATTTCAAATAATAATTTATTATTTTCTGTTTCTGACCAATCAAAGTCTTTAGTAATTGAATATGTTGGAATTGGATATTGGAATCCACGGCCATTAGCGTCTCCTTCAATCATGATTTCAATGAAGGCTTTATTAACCATATCCATTTCTTTTTGACAATCTTTATATTTAAAGTTTGCTTCTTTTCCACCAATAATACAGTTAAGTTCTGCTAAGTCATTTGGTACAACCCAGTCTAAAGTAATATTTGTAAATGGAGCTTGAGTTCCCCAACGAGATGGAGTATTAACGCCATATACAAAACTTTGAATACATTGTTTTACGTCATGGTAATTTAAGTTATCAACTTTAACAAATGGTGCTAGATATGTATCAAATGATGAGAATGCTTGAGCACCAGCCCACTCATTTTGCATGATACCTAAGAAGTTAACCATTTGGTTACAAAGTGTTGATAAGTGTTTAGCTGGAGCAGAAGTTATCTTTCCAGGAACACCACCTAAACCTTCTTGAATAAGTTGTTTTAAACTCCATCCAGCACAGTATCCTGTTAACATTGATAAATCATGAATATGGAAATCACAATCTCTATGTGCTTTTGCAATTTCTTCATCATAAACTTCTGATAACCAGTAATTTGCTGTAATAGCACCAGAGTTAGAAAGAATTAAACCTCCAACAGAATATGTAACTGTTGAATTCTCTTTAACTCTCCAGTCTGTTACATTTATATAACTATTTACAACTTGTTTATAGTCTAAAATAGTTGATTGCATAGCTCTTTGTTTTTCATGTAATTTACGGTAAAGAATATATGCTTTAGCTACTTGTGTATAACCAGCTTGTGATAAT
This sequence comes from uncultured Erysipelotrichaceae bacterium, assembly GCA_902786275.1. Taxonomy (GTDB): domain Bacteria; phylum Bacillota_I; class Bacilli_A; order RF39; family UBA660; genus RUG13160. The sequence continues at coordinate 28,952 of CADACC010000001.1, forward strand.
ACTTCTTCTACCTTATCTTGGATGATTTCAACATCTATAATGTTATCCTTTACTTCAGGAGCAAAAGCTGCTGTTACTTTAAGTGCAAGAAAATCAATTACATTATCATCATAATTAGTTTCTTCAGCATCAAATGCTTTTGTTATAGCTCCTTTAATTTTTTCAATTTCAAATGGAACGATTTTTCCGTCTCTTTTTCTTACTTTATACATTTTAATTACCTCCTCATATTCCCCTAATTTTTACATTAGGAAATTTCCCTTTCATTTCTTTATTTATTTGTATAAGATCTTCTTTTGAAAATGGTTCTAAGTGTTTACCTAAAACATTTTCACTTTTTACAAAATTTTGTAGAAACATTTTATCCCCATCAACATAACTACAAATTTCTGATATGGTTTTAATGTCATGAATATTTTTAATTATCGTAGTTCTAAATTCATGATCTATAGAACTATTTTTAATTAGTTCTATACTTTTCTTTAATTTATCAGCTTGGACATTTACACCAGCAACATCTTTATATTTGGTTATAGTGTTTTTGATATCCATTGCGATATAATCAACTAAATTTTCATCGATTATTTTTTTTAGTACATCTAGATTACAACCATTAGTATCAAGTTTAACTTGTAAACCTAAATCTTTAACTCTTTTAATAAAGAATATTAGATCGCTTTGTACCGTTGGTTCTCCTCCACTAATAACAAGTCCATCTATTACCCCTTTCCTTTTTTTTAAATAAGAAAACACTTCTTCTTCACTAATTAAATCATCACTATCAAATGGTATTAAACCTGAATTATGACAGTATGGGCATCTTAAGTTACATCCTTGTGTAAAAATAATACTTGCCACTTTATTTGGAAAATCTAAAAGTGTTAATTTTTGAAGTCCTGCAATTTTCATTTCTTACCAACCTTTAGTTTTACAAAACCGAAGTCATCATTCATTAACTCTTTGATTAAATCTACTATTTTCTTATTATTAGTTTTATCGGAAATATTTATCGTAACAAGACAACCACCACTTAGTAGTTTTTGTACTTTAGATAAATCTTTGTTATTAGTTATAAATTTAGCAGTACTAATTAAATCATAAGCACATTTATCAGTAATGTCTTTATGTGAACCATATATTGATTTATCAATACCAATAAAGTGTTTTCTTGATGTTATAGTACTTGGTTCAAATAGTGAGAAATTAAGTTTTGTTTCTTCACTAAATTCCTTTATTTTCTTATTAAGATATTTTAATATCTCAATTAATAATGGATACTGTTTATCAGGATCTGGTTCGAATGATAGTACACATTCTTTTAAACCTACAAGTCCAAGATTTAGTATTCCTGATTTAATAATCTTTCTAATCTTTTGTCCTTGTTCTAGTCTTTCATCACCAAGTATGTTTCCATTAAATAATGCTTGGTAATTTTCTTTATTCTTATTTCCTAAGGTTTCAAAGTCTAAAAGCATTTCATTTTTTGCAAGTTCTAGGAGTTGATCTAATTCTTCATAAAAGTTTGAAATACTTTTATTATTTAAATATTTAAGGCCAAGTCTTGCAATATTTATTGAAGTATTAGTTGCAACCATTCTACCAGTTGACCTTTTTTCATTATCATTTAAGCTTTCAAATATCCTTATACCGTTACTAAAGTATTCAACTTGATTATTATCATCTTTATTATATGAACTATCAGGAAATGATAGTGATATATTTTTTTGATTAATAACTAAGCTAGCTATTTTACTTAAGTAACTATCATCCATATCTTTAGTTATTTTAAATACAACATGAATATTATCAATTAGATTATTATCAGTTAAATATGAGATAATGTTTTCTCTTATAAATGTTGATACATATGAATTATTTGAACTGCAACTTATTGTGAAATAATTATCAACTTGATATGATCTTAAATTATTAAAAATTCTACTAATTGTTACATTTATAAATTCTTTTTCGCTTTCAAATGTATCTGTAATCATCATTTCAAATACATTTTTAAGTATTGGACTTGTTACAAATTGTTCAAAGTAACTAACATCTATATTAATATCTGTTATCCTGTTTATAATATCTTCAATTCTATTAAATGATACTAATTCATATATACCATTAACTTGAAAATAACATTTGAATTTTCTTTTTAATACTTTTTTATAATGATTTAAGAAATATTTTTCAAGCACTAAATCTATATTGTTAATTCCAAGTTCTGAACTAACCTCGTTTTGAGCACTTGTTATTTCATTTAGAAATTCGTCTAGATATTCATCATCAGGTTTTATATCAAGTTTCAAATTTAAATATGATATATAACCAAGTGGGAAAAATTCTAAATTATGTATATATAAATTTCCTTCTTCATATGCTCTTACATATTTAGAATCAAGTATGTAAGATTTAGCATATTCTGATGAAATTATTTTTCCAAATTTATGTAATAGTTTTTTTGGTGATAATGTTGAATCTATATTTTCAACACTTTCAACAACTTTAACAAATTTATGTTGTTGTTTCTCACTAAATACTTTTCTTGATGCTGCTCTTCTTTGTCTATAATCTTGAAAAGCTTCAAATACTTTCTGAAATCCTAATTCTTTTAGGTGATTTTCTATTGTGTCTTGTATATCTTCTACGCTTATTGTTTTACGTTCCATATAATTATCATTAATATATTTAAGAACACTCTCGAAGACTTTATAAACTTGTTTTTCATCAACTTCTTGATATACAGCATCAAATGCTTTTTTAATAGCTATTGCTATCTTTGATGCATTGAAGTCAACTCTTTGTCCGCTTCGTTTTACAACAACTAAGCTTTCAAGTACTTCGTTCCACATAGCTTTATCACCGCCTTTAGGTTAACTGTATCGTATCATTTATTCAGATAAATAACAATGTTTTTTTTTAACACTTTTTGTAAATTTATTTTTTTAGAAAATGTAAAAGTCCCATTTTTAGGCAAAAAAAACATTTGTAAAAATTGACAAAATTGTCATTTTTTGGCATATATTAGGGAAAAATGAATTTTTTTCAAAAAAGTGTACAGTACTTTACTTTTTCTTTTTACAAAATTGACAAATATTTTTTTACTTATTTTTTAACATAAAAAAATACCTGTACTATAATTGTCATACAAATGTACATTTTTATTTCATAACAATATATAATAAGGTATAATATATATAAGTAATTTTATTTATAAAAAGGAAGTGGTTATATGGATTACAAGAAGATTCATATGATTGGTATCGGTGGTAGTTCAATGAGTGGTGTTGCTGAAATTACTGCATCACTTGGAGTTGAAGTAACAGGTTCCGATATGGAAGAAACATATTATGTAACTAAACTGTTAGATAAAGGTTTTAAAATAACAGTTGGTCATCATCCCGAATTAATCGATAATTCAATTGACTTAATTGTTTATTCTGCAGCTATTGCAGAAGATGATCCCGAAAGAGTTAAAGCTAAGGAACTTAATATTCCGCAAATGGAAAGAGCTGAATTTTTAGGATTATTAACTAAATCATACAATAATGTTATATGTATCGCAGGAACACATGGTAAGTCAACAACATCTGGCATGATTACTAAATGTTTTGTTAATGCAAATGTTGATCCAACAGTTCAAATAGGTGCTACGTCTTTTGAAATTGGTGGAAATAACAAAGTTGGTACAAGTGATGTATTTATACTAGAGTCTTGTGAATATCATGAAAGTTATCTACATTTTAATCCTAAGTATGCAATAGTTTTAAATGTAGATGCAGATCACTTAGATTACTTTGGAACTTTTGAAAATGTTAAAAAGTCTTTTAATAGATTTTGTAAGCTAGTTCCTGAAGATGGATATATATTTAAAAATAATGACGATGAAAACAGTGAACATATTATAGATGATGTTAAAGGTAAAGTAATTACTTTTGCTCTTCATAAAGATGCTGATTATAAAGCTGTAAATTATGCATATGATGATGATGGCCATCCTTCATTTGATGTTGAATTTAATGGAAATATAATCGTACATATAGACTTATCTGTTACTGGAGAACATAATTTATATGATGCTCTTGCAACAGTTGCTGTTGCTAACACATATGGTCTTGATTTAGATATAATTAAATCTTCTTTAGCTACTTATAGAGGTGTTCATAGAAGATTTGAATTTCTTGGTCTAAGTAAAAGTGGTGCAATGATTTATGATGATTATGCACATCATCCTGCTGAGATTGCTACTACTCTATACTCTGTTAATAAAGTTAAACATAATAGAACATGGGCTTTACATCAACCATTTACTTATACAAGAACTAAAGATCATCTAGATGAGTTTGCTGATGTTCTATCAGGTTTTGATAATATTGTTTTAACTGATATATATGCAGGTAGAGAAAAAGATATATACAATATTAAAACTGAAGATTTAGTTGAAAAAATTAAACCACTTAATCCTAATGTATATCACTTTAGTGATACAGATGAACTAATTAAGTTCCTTAACGACAATCTTCAAGAAAATGATATTATATGTTCTATTGGTTGTGGACCTGTTGATAAAATATCACAAAAACTAGTTGATAAAAAAGATTGTGGATGTTAAAAAAAAGATGCTTTATTAAGCATCTTTTTTAATGTGAATTCAAATTGCAATTAGCGTTAGAACCTTTTCTTGATCTAACAAAGTTTACATATACATCTTGTATAGTTTCTACCTTTTCAGGAACAACAGGTTTTTCTGGTTCTTCTATTTTAATACTTTTATAATTAATAATAGAATTGTTAATCATTTCTTCTAATTGCTTTTTATATGTTGTATAGCTTCCGTCAGGATCCATATGATCATTAATATATTCTTTTATCCATTCTACCTTCGGAGTACTTCCTAATATTTTTGGAAATAATCCTCGCCCATTGTTTTGATTATCACCCCAAAAATCATTAAGGCAAACTTTTCCACAATAAGGTTTATCAATATTTCCTAATAAATTTCTACCAAACTCAGCAAGAATTGGAATTTGAATTCCTGTTAATAATTCTGTTGCATAGTTATAGCCATAGCGAGATATGTGTTTTGAATCTCTAATAACAATCATAAATGTATCAGTTCTATCTGCAATACCAACACGAGTGGCAGCAATGATCTTGTCCTTATTAGTCATATCAGAACTTAATTTTTTGAACTGCGGTTCGTTACACGTATACAAATGGCACCAGTATATTTGTTTTTTTGTTTGTCCCATATTTCAAAACTCCCTTAAAAAAGATAGTATTTATTATACAATAATTTTTTTATTTATAAAATAAAAAAGTAACTTCTGGCCCTATATTTTTTATGTATTTTATTGATATGTTTTGTCGAAAGTGTTGAAGTCTAACTAACAGTTATTTATATTAAATAACTGTTACCTATGTCTGTGGGTCTACTTTTCACACCTAGATATAATCTAGTAGTCTTGATTAACCAGGGGGTTCTTGAAGGGAGTGACGAGTAATGATAAGAAGTTACATGTTCTATATCATCATAATTTTATTAATTGCAGTTATATTGCAATTAATTTAAAAAAAGCACGCCAGCACTTAGTGTGTGGCGTCAAACAACAGTAGGCGCCACCCGACTAGGTAACACTTACATATTTATTATATTAATTAATATTTAAATTATCAACTTTTTCTTTATATTCATCTAATATATTTAACACTTCATCTTTAGTTTTAGCTTGAACTAATTTTACTTTAGTTTCTTTACTATTAGATAAGTATTTAAAATAATACATTAAATGATTTCTAAACTCTAAAATAGCTGTATGTTCATTTTTATCTTTTATTAACATATCAAGATGCTTTTTCATCATATCTATTCTTTCTTTAACAGATATTTCTTCTTGATATGTTCCTTTTTCTAAATAATCAACACAGTTTTTTATAAGCCAAGGATTACCAATTGCTCCCCTACCTATCATGACACCAGCGCATCCAGTTTCATCTAACATTTGTTTTGCTAGTTCTGGTAACGTTACATCACCATTACCTATTACCGGAATACTTACTGCGTTAACTACATCTTTAATTATGTTCCAGTTAGCTTTTCCACTATATCCTTGAGATCTTGTTCTAGCGTGAATGGCTATTGCTTTAGCACCAGCTTCTTCACATATTTTAGCTACTTCAACAGCATTGATACTTTTTTCATCCCAGCCGCTTCTTATTTTAACAGTAACAGGAATATTTACGGCACTTACAACTGCTGAAACAATTTCTCTTATTTTATCTGGATTTTTAAGTAGTGCACTTCCAGCTTGATTTTTAAGCGCTACTTTTGGGACAGGACAACCCATATTAATATCTATAATATCTGGTTTCATGGTTTCTTCAACTATCATGGCTGCTTTAACAAATGAATCTAAATCACTACCAAATATTTGTTGTGATATCGGTCTTTCTTTTTCATCCATTATAAGCATTTTCATTGTTTTATCATTGTCATAACAAATTGCCTTATCAGAAACCATTTCACAATATATTAAACCAGGGTTCATATCTTTAATAATTTTTCTATAGGATGTATCAGATACACCAGCCATAGGGGCAAATATAACAGGATTTTTAATATATACATTTCCAATATAAAAACCTTTATATGCTGACATATTTGATCACCTTCTACTATTTATAACTTAATTATACTATATATATTAACGAACTCTTTGATAATTTTGTCTACCTTCATCAGTTGGAATAACTGGTTTAAGGTTAATTAGTTCACCGTTTGGTAATGTTTCAGCAATAATATGTCCAGTTTGAGTACTATTTACTGTTGCAACATCTTTTCCATAATCAATTAAGTATACACTACTTTGCATTCTATAATTAGGTGTTATTCCACCAATAATATCTTTTATATCATTCATAAATCTGCCAATGTTTATACCATCATTAAAATATAAAACTTTACTATTATCGTCATATCTGTTTCTAATTTGTTTATACACAATTCCATAATCATAGTTTTTAACTAATTTAGCGTGTGTTGGAACTTCTCTGTATGTGCTTAAATCTAAGATGCCCAATTCATTTCTTAAGAATATATCAAGTCTTGTTGCATCTTGTGGTATTAATTTTAATATTTTACGAGCTTCATCATTTTTATTTTCAAAATATAGACATAATACTAATAATCTATAGTATTGAGCTTTTCTACTTTTTTTAATTAATGAAGTAAGAATCTTTTCAGCTTCATCAAATTTTCCCATTTGAACAAGTATACAAGCTTTAGAATATACTATATCCAATTCTTTATTCTCATCTACATTTAACGTTTTGTATAGTTCTAATGATTTATCACATAAATTCTCAACACTGTACATTCTCATTAAGTTTGAATAATCTTTTAATGAAAAAACTCCGCCAGTGTTAATAAGTTTTTTTGCAGATTCTTCAGCACTTTTAAAATCTCCATAATGAACTCCTAATTGAAAATATAATGATTCTTGTTTTCCATTTGTTAAATCTCTATCTTTATTTTCCTTTATTGCTTTCATTGACGTAGATTTTTGTTCTAGATTAAATAAAAGTTCTGGAACAATTAAATCTAGCTTATTTCTTAGTGCTTGATTAATATTCATTGATTGTAGAATTCTTACCTGTTTTAAAGCTTCTCTATATTGTTTAGTATCTTGATATAGAGCTCTTAAAAAATTATGATATTCAATCACATCAGGGTTCATTTCAACTGCTTTTTCAGCATATTCTTGAGCAGTAGAAAATTTTCTTCTATGAAAATATACTTTAGCAGCATAAAAATATGCACTATGATTTAAAATATTATTTTCTTTAAGGTATTCAAAAAAACCTAAAACATTTTCATAATCTTCTGTCTCGTATAGTAGTTCCGGATACATTTCTCTAGCTTTTTCAGGATAATATCCATCATATACAAACAGTTTTTCAAGGTACTCCATACCTTTTTCTTTTTGACCACGTCTTGCATAAGTTGCACCTAAGCAATAATTAGTAAATACAAAATAATCATCATCGTCTTCAAGTTCATGAAGTAAATCCAAATAACCCTGAAGTCCATTTTCAAATCTGTATTGAGCTACTCTTGCTAAAACATAATGATCATGTTTTGACTCTTCAATAAGCTTACTTAGCTTTTTGTTTCTTAGTTTTAAGTTTTCTTCTTGTAAGATTTCATCTATTTTTGATTTATATAATTCTTCTCCCATATTACCACCCTTTTTGGTGAAATTTATTATAGCACAAGCATATATTTGAGACAATAAAAAAGTATTAGATTATATCTAATACTTTATCTATTTCTATTACTGTTTATATACTCTTCTACCTTATCATCAGGAATAACGTCTCCATAAAACTCATAGTTTCTTTTTCTCTCGTTAAATTCTTCATTAATCTGTTCATCTGGGATTTGCATTTTTTTAAGAGCAATCATTGCTTTTTCCAAAACCAATTCTTTTGCAGCATTATATCTATCAAGTAAAGATTGAGTTAAAAAACTCATATCAGTATAACTACTATCGAATATGTGTGGTAACCCGTATCCAAGTATAACTGTTAAAATATACTGAGGTATATATTTAAAACCTATTTGTTTTTGATCTATCACATCAATAATAAAGTAACCTTGTTTTGGATCAAAGAAAAAATTAGTGGGTTTTGGATCTGGGCATAAATTAAAGTTACTTAAACCTATATAATCACTTACTAATTTATCATATATATCCTGTGATGCATTTGCTCTTTTTTCTAGTTCATCAATATAGTTATGAACTGAATCTAAAAATGAGAAGTAATCTTCATTAGAATTTAACGAATGAGATGTTGATGATATACAAACACCTTTAGCTCGTTCTTCAAGAAAAACTCCAACTGTATATGATATAGTTCCATCATCTTTATTATATGTGGATGTTGCACCTTCAATGAACCTGTAATCAAGAATTCTTGGTGTATTAATTCCTGAATCATGTGCTTTTCTTATATTTTCAATGTATTCATTTATTTCAGCATCAGTACATGGCATACTCTTTTTTAAAAGTACATAGTTTTCATCAATTGGCAAACAATCCCTTACTGATAATTCACGTTTACCTTTTTCAAATAGTTCATCTGTTAAAACCATAAAACCTCCATATAACATATTTTATTAATCTTCTATTTCTAAAACTAACTCATCATCATTATTAAGTAAAAATGCATTTGCATCATCTGTATCTAAATGAAGTTCAAAAAAACCATCATCTGATACTTTTGCAAAAGCTTCAATTGTGCCTCTTTTTTCTCCTAGAATATGCACTTTTAATTTATCTTTATCTTTAACGCCATATTTATTAGCTTCGTTTGTATTAAAGTGTACATGCCGATCGGCTATAATGCATGCATTATCTAACTTTAATGTTGCTTTAGGGGTTCTTATTGTAATTGATTCAGAATTATCAAGATTACCTGAAGTTCTAACTGGTGGCTTAAGTCCTAGTTTTCGTGCATCATTATTAGATATTTCAACTTGGTCATATTTTCTAAATGGTCCAACAATTCTTACATTTTTAAATTCATATTTATCAGTTAAAATATCAACTGTTTGATTAGCAGCGAACTGACCAATTTGATGTAAATCGTTCTTTTTTGTTAATTCTTCATCAAATAACTTTTCATATGTTTCTTTTGTTAAATGAACATGTCTATTTGATATTTGCACTTTAACTTTATGATACATAAATATCCCTCATATTCTATATACATTATAACATAAAAAAATGACAACACAGTTGTCATAATTTTATAAATTTACATTGTGATAAATATCTGTTACATCTTCAATTTCATCAAGTAAATTATAAAGTCTGTTAAATAACTCTAAATCTTCACCTTCAAGAGTAACTTTATTTTTAGCGTACATTCCTATTTCATCAACATCATAATCTGGATTTGGTATTATTTTTTCTACTTCTGATTTTAAAGTATTAAATTCAGATGGTGCTACACTCATAAGAACATATCCATCTTCATCTTCAAAATCAACAATGTTAATTCCAGCATCTAATAGTTTTTCAAATAATTCTTCACCTTTATCAGTTTTAAGTCCTAGCATTCCTAAGTGATCGTAATTATATGAAACACTATTAGTAACACCTAAACTTTTATTCACTTTATTAAATGCAGCCCTAACAAAACCAACCGTTCTATTAACATTATCTGTCATAGTTTTAATAATTAAAGTAGATGCACCAGGGCCAAAACCTTCATAAGTAATAACTTCGTAGTCTTCTCCTCCAGCACCTTTAGCTTTATCAACTGCTCTATTAATAATATCAGATGGAACTTGTTGTTTCTTTGCTTTATCTATTAAGTGTTTTAAATCAATATTGCTATCTGGATCAGGAACCCCTTTTTTTGCAACTATATATATTTCTTTTGCAAAGTTTGAGTATAATTTAGCTTTAGCAGCTCCTGTTTTAGCAATACTTGCTTTTCTTACTTCATATGCTCTTCCCATATTTACACATCCTTAATTATATTTTTATTTTTGCACGAACAATATTATAACTATCCTACTTTGTCTTGTCTAGTTTTTCTTTCTTAATAAATGGTTTAGCAAATAACTTTCGAACTTTATATCTATTTTTTCTTCTTTTAACTCTCATAAAATATGATTTAATTGAATCGTTTCTGTATGAAAGTAATTCATCTAACTTATCACTATCTTTAAAGTAATATGAGTAAAAATTTCTATCAAGTAATAATCTAGATTTGAGATATTCTTTAGTTAAACCAAAATATTTTAGTATTTCATTTGTTAATTCTAGTGCAGTAGTTCTGCAGTGTTCTCCGCCACCAACATTAAATGTTTTTTTATTAACAAGTTCAATTTTATCAATTGCTCTTGAAAACATATAGGCAACATCATTTTCAGCAACTGTTTCAATTTTTGCATTCTTATCAAATGTGAAAATGAAATTATCAGTTATTGGATTACATAATATAACTGGTAATCTATAAATTGAATAATTTTTTAATTTCTTTTTAATTATATTTTCAGAATCTAACTTCATTGAACTATAAACATCACTTTGAGTTAGATTTGGAGTTGTAGATACTGAAACAGTATCTTTGTCTTGTTTACCATATATACTAACGCTTGATGCATATAGTAAATGACAATCAGGATTATAAAAATCTATCATTCTAACAATAGTTTCAGTTCCTTTATAATCTATTTCATAAGCTAAATTAGGATTATAGTTTGCAAGATTCATATCTGATGATGCTAAGTGAATAACAAAGTTCATTTCTTTAATTAATGCTTCCATTAATTTATCATCAGTAATATCACCATATATGATATTAATTCTTCTTTTATATTTATTTAAATATCTCTTATTTTTTGATGTTTTAATATCAATTGCAGTTATTTCATATTTACCTTCACTTAGTAAATATTTTATGGTTTTTCTTCCAACACTACCTGCAGCTCCAGTAATAAGTATTTTTTTCATTTAAAACGCCCCTTTATCTATAAAAGAATTAATGCAAAGATAATTGCACCAATTAAAATTCCTTCAATAACACCTTTTTCTTTTATATTTCTAGCAGCTTCAATACCAAGTTCATATAAACCAATATAAAGCATCATTCCACATGTTATTGATAGAACTAATATGTTAGTAATAACACATAAATCACCAAGTAATAATCCTATAATTGCTCCTATAGTACCTGATAATATAAGAGCTGCATATTTTTTAATATGATTATCCTTTTGCTCTTTAAAAAAGTATGACATTTCTATGCCTAGTGGAATATTATGTAGTGCAATTCCGCCAGCCATTAAAAGTGCAGCTTTAAGAGATGCTTTTCCAACTAAATAAAAAGCAATACCTTCAAGCACATTATGAATTAGTACAGATATAAATGTTAATAAGCCAATATGATATAAATGGTCTTTATGATCTTTTTTGCTTTCATCATTATGTTTATGTTCATGATGATGATGTGGAACAAAAATATCCATGATAACTAGTGAAAATATACCAAGAATCTCGCCTAGTACGGCTACCCATATTTGATTATAATTTGAAGTAAGTTCAAATAACTCTGGAATTATATCAGTAAATAATACAGCCATTATAACCATGAATGCAAGTCCAGTTGCAAAATAAGTCATAAACTTATTTTTTATCTTCTTACTCATTATGAAACCAACTACAAAAGATAGTCCCATTAAAAGTGATAATAAAATAACTACAAATGACATATCAACATCTCCTATTAATCCCCTATATTATATCAAATATTATAAATAAAAAAAATATCTATAAATAGATATTTTTAATTTTCAAAATATACTTCATACCATTTTAAGAAACAGTATATTGTCCACACTTTCTTATAATTATCTTTTCTTCCGTTATAGTGATTATCTAATAATTTATTAATATGTTTATTATTAAATAATTCTTTTGATATTTCAGTATTAAAAGCTCTCTTAATTTCCTTATAGAAATCTTCTTCCTTCATCCAAGCACGAAGAGGAACTGGAAATCCTAATTTCTTCTTCTTATAAGCTTCTGTTGGAACAACTCTTTTAGCAGCATCTCTTAGAGCTACCTTTGTGTTTTCTTTAGTTACTTTATATGGGAAAGGTAAACTTGATGCATAAGCAAATACTTCCTTATCTATAAATGGAACTCTTCCTTCAAGTGAGTTTGCCATAGTCATTCTGTCTGCTTTTTGTAAGATATCTTTGATTAACCAGAAGTTTATATCAATAGCTTGCATTTTTGTTACATTGTCTTTGTCTTTAAATTCATCGTATACTTCTTTAGTTATATCACTATTTTTATATTTTGAAGAAACTTTTACAAACTTTTGGGTTTCTCTTTCACTAAATACTTTAGATACTCCAATATAGTTATCTTCAAGTTTCATACCACGTCTAACTAAAAAATTTATACCCCAAACTTCTGGTAAATGCATACATATTTTAGCGATAGTATGTCTTATAAAATAAGGTACTTTACTATACCAGCTTAAATCAAATTCATTATGATATGTATTATATCCGCCAAAGAATTCATCTGCTCCTTCACCTGATAAAACAACTTTAACGTCTTTGCTTGCTAAGTTTGCAACAAAGTAAAGAGCAACAGCAGCTGGATCAGATGTGGGTTCATCTAAATAATACATTATTTTAGGAATAATTTTTAAGTATTCTTCTTTAGTTATTACTTTACTGGTATTATTAATTTTTAATTCTTTTGTTAAGTTTTTTGCATATTCAATTTCATTATATTTTTTATTTGAATAACCAACAGTATAAGTTTTGTCTGGTTTGGCTAAACAAACTAGATATGATGAATCAACACCACTTGATAAAAATGAACCAACTTCAACGTCACTTAACATATGTTTTTCAACAGATTCTTTCATTAATTTATCAATATTATTAACACAATTTTCATAAGAATCATCTTTAATATCAAAACTTAAATGATAATATCTATTAGTTTTAACTTTTCCATCTTTAATTAAAAGTGTAGTTCCAGGATCTACCCTATATACTCCTTTAAATAAAGTTTCTTTAGTAGGTGTAAAACTAAACGATAAATATGGTGAAACTAAATCTTTATTAAGTTCTTTTTTAAAGTCTGGATGAACTAATAAACTTTTAATTTCAGATGCAAACATAAATGTATCATTATTCTCATAGTAATACAAAGGTTTAATACCAAAATTATCTCGTCCTAAAAATAACTCTTTATTTTTAATATCATAGATAGCAAAAGCAAACATACCTCTTAGTTTTTTTGGCATATTCTCTTTCCACTCTTCATAACCATGAACTAATACTTCAGTATCACATTTTGTCTTAAACTTATGTCCTTTTTTTGTTAATTCATCTTTAAGTTCAATATAGTTATATATTTCACCATTAAAAACAATAACAACGGATTTATCTTCGTTATAGATTGGTTGATCTCCACCCTTTAAATCAATTATAGATAATCTTCTATGTCCAAGTGCAATATCATCATCTATATAAAATCCTTCTGCATCTGGACCACGGTGGATAATCTTATCAGTCATACCCTTTATTATTTTTTGTTTATTATCTTTTTTGTTTATAAATCCTGCTATTCCACACATATTAATCTCCTAATATTTTTTGATATACATTATTTCCTATAATTTGACCACTAATTGTAAAACGATTAGCAACTTCTATGTTCATGTTATTAACATAGTCTTTGTCAACTTCTACGCCATCTCTTGGAACAAATTTCTTAGAATAAGCGAAATATGTACCTTTATCTGATACCCAGCTTCTATTTGAGAAAACAGCAAGTCCAGGATAATCACTTAAGATATCTTTACCAACAATTAATCTTGAATCATAATCAATACCAAATAAATTTAAAAGTGTCGGTAAAACATCTATTTGAGAACCAACTTTATCTATCTTAATTGGTTTTTCCATTTTGTTATTCCATATAATTAAATTACTTCTATTTACTTCAACAATACCATCACGTTTATATGAACTTAATTCATTTATTTCATCAGTTGTTAAAGTATAAGGATAATGATCTCCAGTTATAACAATAACAGTATCATCAAGCTTTCCAGCTGCTTCTAAATTATCAATTAGAGCTTTAACTGCTTTATCAAATTCAATTTGAGATGCAACATAAGCTTTAGGTTTTTCAGATACTTTAAGATCTTTTACAGCATTTTTGTTTCTAACTGACATTGAATTTCCGCCACCAAAATTATATGGTGCATGACCACTTACAGATATATAGAATGTCATAAAATGATCAGAACTTGTATATTTAGGTGTTGTAACGTTTATTAAATCAACATCACTAGGTAACCATTTACAAGACATTTCTTTTTCAAGACCATTATGGCATCCAGTATATTTTTCATATCCTAAAGTTTTCATTGTTTTATTTCTCTCATAATATGAATATGTCCAGTCATGGAAGGCATTTACATCATACCCTAACTGATTAAACTGATGTCCTAAAGAGTAACTTATTTTAGGTTGTTTACCTTTCCAATCTTTTAGTATTGCTTGTGTTGGTATTAAACCTGTAGTAGCTTGGAACTCTCCACCAGTTGTTGATAAGAATACTGGTGAATAATAATTATTAAACACAAATCCATTATTTGATAGTTTATAAAGAGTTGGTGTTAATTCTTCACTAACAGCTATACTATTGAATCCCTCAGCTAGAATAAATACTAAATTTTTTCCTTTGAAATAACCAGTATAATCATTTTGATTAGATGGATTTGTTGATCCAAAATATTCATATAAACTTTTTAATGTTTTATTGCTTTCATTTTGTGCTAATTGATTAAAATCTATTTCAGAAACGTTATATTTTATTTTCTTTTCTTTATCATCAACTACAACTTTCATGCCATTAGTTCCTCTTACAACTAACTTTTCTTCAAAACCAAATATAACACGTTTAATATCAAGTCTTGTTTGAGTTAATAAACCTAATTTCTCAATTGTTTTTTCTGGAGCATTTACCTTGTAATATAAACTATGAGCTGAATATAGTTTTTCTTTTCCTGGTTGCATTGCAATAAATGTTAAAAGTACCAATATTAAAAATACTACTAATCCAGTAATTCTAACAGGTCGTATAAGTTTATAAAAACGAATAGTTCTTTTTAAAAGCATTATAATTATAAGTGGAGTTGATAACAAAAGTATTGGAAAAAAATAATTTTTAATAGCTTCAAAAATTATATTAGTAAAATCAGCTGCTTGATTTGCAAGGCCAAGGGTATTAAATGAAAAAGTAACACTGAATAAACGATAAAATATGTATTGAAATAAATATAAAAAAGTAATTAAAAAAATACTTATATAAAAAATAATCTTACTTATTTTTTCACGAAATAAATTTGTTATTAGTGATAATAACATAATTATTGGCATTGAAAAAATAAATGTATAAAGTATATTTATAAAGCTAATTTCATGAAACATTAAAGCTTTAAATATTAGTTCTAATGATAATATTAAAAATGTATATAAATACAAAGTATTACTCTTTGAATTAAGTATTTTTTTCATTTTTTACAACCACTTTCTATTACTTATTATAACATATCTAATGTTATATATTAACAAAAAAAGAAGAAGTTTTTTACTTCTTCTTTTTAACTTGTTCTTCTTCATTTATTATATTTATTTTGCTTGTTTTTTCAAGTTCTTCTTCTTCAACTTTATGGTTCATAGCAATACCAATTGTAAGTATATATGCTAGAAGTAAGAACCAAAGCATTAAAACGATAATATTTGCAAGGCCTCCATAAAAGATATCATATTTGGCATAGTGAGATATGTAGTAGCTATAGACATAAGTTGCAAGTACCCATCCAAATGTTGTAAAGATTGCACCTTTATTTGTATATCTACTTTCAATCCTTTTGTCTGGTGCCATTGTATAAATCATTTTAATAAATATAAACATAATAAACCATGTGATTGGTCCTCTGATAAAATTAAATACTGCTAGTATTTTATCAGTAACTGATTGATTCATATTAACATATGCAATCATTTCAGTAATCTTTCGGCCTAATACTGGAACTGTTATCATAAATATAAATAATAGAATAATGATTAAAGTCATTACAAAAGCTTTTATTCTACGTTTTAGGAATGGAGTATTTTCAACACCATATATTGTATTAGATGTAACAATAAGTGATGCTGCCCCATTTGATGCAAAGTAATAACCAATTAAGATTGTAATAATATATTTAATTCCAAGTCCATGAGTTGGATTAACAATTAAAACACTCGCAACATTTTTACTAAACGCTTCTGAAATAAAATTATATATTACATCAGTTGAAAGATTTAAGATTCCAGCTCCATAACCAATTAATGTGATTGTTGGAACAATTGAAAGCACAAAGAAGAAAGCTAGTTGTCCAGGAAGCACAAGCATTTCTGGTTTAAACAAAGCCGCTTTAAAATTCTTAAAAAACAATTTTACTCTCTTCTTTAGTTTTTTCAATTCTTAACCTCTTTACTTTTCTGTTTTTGTTTTTTCATATCTTCGATTGCTTCATTGATAGCATCTTCGATAGTTTTAATATCATCAGTAATCATACTATAACCAATTGCAGCTCCATATTCATATGGTAACTTTTTAAGTTCTTTAGTTAATTTGTGAATATAGTTTACAATATGTTTTTGTTGATATCCAACTAGATATATTAAGAACTCATTACCATTAGTTCTCATTACATCAGAATTATCTAATTGAGTCTTAATTAAAATATTTGCAAGGGCAGTTATTTGTCTATCCCCTGCTTCGTAACCCTTAGTATCATTTAAATACGCAATATTATTTAAATCTAGAACAATTAAAGTTTGTGGATAAACTTTATTATTATTCCATACTTCCATATTTTCTGATAAGTAGTTACGGTTTTTTAGACTTGTTAATAAGTCTATATATTTCATTTTTTCATCGTTTCTAATCTTTTTAGCAACAATTATTCTTCTAGTTTTCTTATAAATAAATGTCATAAATAATGCAGCTAACGCAACTATTATTAATAGATATTTAGCAATCTTAGCAAGAATTTCACCATGAGCAACTGTGCTTGCATGATTTTCAATTCCTCTATATTTAATTACTTCAGGATCAAGTGTTGATATAAATGCTCCTAATAAAGTCTTAAATGTTTTTTGATTTCTTACTTTAAATGAATATGATTCATTTATATCAAATGTGTATCTTGATTCATATTTCTTAAATTTATTTTTGTGATAATAATTAAATACTGTATGGTCAAGTGCAATTAATAAATCTTTATCTCTTAATCTTTCTAAGTCTCTTTGAGAACCATAGTAGATAATATTAGCATTAGAATTCTTTACAAGAAAATCTGCAATTTTACTTCCCTTTTGAACATAAACATCTTTTCCTCTTAATGAGTCTAAACTGTTAATAACATTCTTGTTTGAATTCTTAGCAATTATGTCTGCTTTAATGGCATAATATGAATTTGTTTTTTCAAACGCATCATCAAAATTATAGTAGTCATAATATAAATCCATTTTTCCAGATTTAATTGCGTCTTTAAATTTTTCAGAATTTTTATATTTTTCAAAATTAAATTCAATATCTGCAAAATCAGAGAATTCCTTTAAATAAACAGCAACGATACCACCAAAATTTCCACCAGTTATAACTTCATATGGATTTTGGTTAACTAGGCCATAATTATAAGTTTTTGATCTTAACTTATCAATATCTGTATCGCTTATTTTAAGTGCATTTACAAATGTGTTAAACTCATTATCATAAAATACTTCATTAAAGTATTTCTTCTTCCAATTATTAAAATATTTTTTAATAATTGAACTTAAATGGTCATTTTTTTCTCCATCAAAGAAGAAATAATATTTTATATCACTTAAGTGATAACTTACAACATAATTATTAGATAAAATCTTATCTATATCTCTAATAATTGGTACAATAATGAAATCAACATTATTATCTTTAAAAGCCTCATAAAGTTTATCAATATTTTCATATGTAGTTATATCCATTGATTTAACATAAGGACTAATTTCATCTTTTTCATCATTTAAAATTCCAGCTTTTTTTCCAGAAAAACTATCAAGACTTGAATACACTAAATTTTCTTTACCAACAATTACATAGTGGTCTTCATAAAATATAGTTGAACCTTTTTTTGCTTTTATTCCAGCATTAAAAGATATTCCAGTTGGCTTTTCGCCTTGAAGGAATGTTACTGGATTAACTTCAATTCTATATTCAGTTTGGAAATCACGAATAAAGTCATAGAACACACCAGATCCATTATCACCAAATACATTTACGTTATTTATAATGTTAATGTTTTGAACTGTGTTTAAATTGCTAGCTACCCATTTTTTCTCATCTCTAGATAATTTATTTTCATCAGAGAAAAATAAATAACCTGCTATAACCACAATAAGAAGAGCTATCGCACTTCCTATAATTGTGAATAATTTTTTCTTATCTTTCATTTATAATCACTACCTTACTTAGATTCAACAGGTGTATTGTTATTCCAGAATAAGCCATTACCAGATGCATTTCTCGCTCCCATTAATACCGTATCTCCAATATTAATTGTAAAATTAATATCGTATGTTTCTTTAACGGGATCAGATAATTTTTCTAGTGATGTATCGATTATTTTTTTTGCATCATCTAGTTTTATGTCATTTTTAAATGTTACACTAATCATTAATGTTTTATGATTAACTCTAAATCTAACCTTTGATACACTACTATTATCTTCAAGTGATTTAATGTAAGCGTTTTGTTCTTTTTCTGTAATCTTAGTTTTCATGTTATCAAAACGATTTCCGTATACAGATTTTTTTGTACCTACAAAATATGTAAGAACGACAACAATAATAGCTATTAAACATACTAAAAGAATAGCTCCAAGTATCATTAATATCTTATTATTTTTCCATAAATTTTTTAATTTTTTCATATCTACACCTCATTTTTTTAGGTAAAATAATTATACTACATTTACATATATTTATCAATTAAGTTATGCAAAATAAAGGGTGGATAATCAATATTATTCACCCTTTAACTTATTAATTAATTCTGTTACTTTTTCATCATTATAAATTTTAATTCCAAGCTCTTTAGCTTTATCATATTTACTACCTGGATCTTCGCCTACAAAAACAATATCTGTTTTCTTACTTACGCTTTCAACTACAATTGCTCCGTAAGATTCTAATACTTCTTTTATAAATGGTCTTGATGCAACAGAAAGTGTTCCAGTTATAACAATTTTTTTAGCTGTAACTTCTTCGTCATATTTGCTACTTGAACCTAAATATTTTGTATTAACTCCTAAATCAATAAGTTTTTCAATTAATTCTCTATTCTCACTATTTTGGAAATAATTATAAACACTGGATGCTAGAATTGGTCCTATATCTTTTATGTTTGCTAACTCTTCTGGAGTTACGTCATAAAGCATTCTAATTTCAGGATAGTTTTCTGCGAGAATCTTTGCATTTTTAACACCTATTCCTTCAATTCCAAGTCCAAATAATAATCTTTCTAAACTATTGTGCTTACTATTTTCTGCAGCATCTAAAATATTATTAATTTTTTTATTTCCATATCCTTCTTGAGTCATTATAAAATCTTTATGTTTAAATAAGGTAAAGAAATCATAATAGTTTTTAACAATTCCAAGATTATAAAAATCTTCGATTATTTCATCACCTAGACCATCTATATCCATTGCGCCTTTAGATGCAAAGTGAATTAATTTTTCTATAGATCTAGCGGGACAGTTTATATTAGGACAATAATAATCTACTTGTCCTTCTTTTTTTATAAGTTTTTCACCGCATATAGGACAGTTTGTAATCATTTTAAACATTTTTTCAGAACCATCCCTTAATTCTTTTTTGGGTTCAACGACTTCAGGAATAACATCTCCAGCTTTTCTAATTGATACTGTATCACCTATTCTTAGATCTTTCATCAATACATAATCTTCATTATGTAGTGTTGCTCTTGATATAGTTGAGCCCATAACCATAACAGGTTCTAAAACAGCATTCGGAGTAATTTGGCCGGTTCTACCAACAGTAAAAATAATATCATTTAACTTAGTTGATACTTCTTCTGCTGGAAATTTATAAGCAACAGCCCATTTAGGATATCTGATAGTGTTACCCATTATTTCATGATCTTTTAAATTATTAAGTTTTATAACTACCCCGTCAATATCGTATGCAAGTGTGCTTCTTGCTTCTTTTTTATCTTCGATGTATTTTAATACTTCATCAACATTATTAACTAATTTATTATTAGGATTAATTCTAAAACCTAATTCTTTCATGAACTTAAGGGATTCTTCATGAGTTTTAATTCCATAAGCTTCAGGATTAGGTAAATGGTAAATCCATACTTCCAAGTTTCTTTTAGCGGCAACTGATGAATCAAGCTGTCTAATAGATCCTGCAGCGGCATTACGACAGTTTTTAAGAAGTGGTTCACCATTCTTTTCACGTTCTTCATTTAGTTTTTTTAAAGTAGCACGTGACATATATATTTCACCACGTACTTCTATATCAACATCTTTTGTAAGTTTAAGGGGAACTTGTTTTATGGTTTTAACATTACTAGTAATGTTTTCTCCAATAAATCCATTTCCACGAGTAGCAGCAGATATTAATACTCCTTTTTCATATTTAAGAGAAACTGATAATCCATCTATTTTTAATTCACAAACATATTTAGGATCAATATTTTCATCTCTTATTCTCTTATCAAACAAGATAATTTCATCTTCATTAAATACATCTGCTAAAGACATCATCGGAATGTTATGTGTAACTTTATCAAACTTATCTAATATTACTCCACCTATTTTTGTTGTTGGTGAGTCTTCTCTTTTCCATTCAGGATGAGTCTCTTCAATTTCATAAACTTCTCTTAAATAATTGTCATATTCTTCATCAGTTAGAGTTGTTGCATCATCAAGCACATGATACTCATAATTTGCCTTATTAAGTAAATCAACTAACTCATTATATCTTTTAATATCCATATAAGTATCACCTAATAATATTATACCACAAAGAGATGGTACCTTTGGTAATTTATGTAAATAAAAAATGAGTAAATATTACTCATTTTTACTTCCATAAATTTTCTGGATATACACCATTTTTGATTTCTTCTTTAATATAATCAGATAAAATATCAATGTCTTCTTTGTATGTTAAACCAAACCATTTTGATTTTGTTGGAACATCTAAAATAGTTCTTCCAGATGCTATTTCTTCAGAAAGAATATCTGGTATATAGAACTCATATGTATCTAAATCATCTTTATTTGATTCAAATGAACTAACCATTTTTGAATCAATAATGCCAAATATGTCTGGTTTTAAACCGTACATGAGCATTGATACTGAATTATTCTTTGGTAATAATCTTGGCTCTTTGGATTTATTAAGTGGTTCAACCAATACTTTATCACCATCAAGCGTACAGACTGATTCAAGGACTTCATCGATTATACCATCATGACTTAGTACTACTCCCCTTTTAACAGACCCATTAGGAGACAATGTATCAGCAAGCTCATAACCAATAACTGTATACTTATCATTATCAAGGCCATCGGATAAATCTTTAAAAGCTATATCTCCATAAAAATCATCTGCAGTAATAACAGCAAAGTCTTCATTAATATAATCTTTAGCACAATATATTGCATGTGCAGTTCCCCAAGGTTTTTCTCTGTTTTCTGGAACCTTAAATCCATCAGGAATTATATCAAGTTTTTGTAAAGCATATTTAACTTCTACTTTACCTTCAAGTCTTTTTCCGATAGTACTTTTAAACTCATCTAAAAGTTCCTCTCTTGTTACAAATACCACCTTATTAAATCCATATTTAATAGCTGAATAAATTGAGTAGTCCATAATAAACTCTCCATTTGGTCCAACCGGATATAATTGTTTAGGTCCTCCAAATCTTGAACCCATACCTGCGGCTAGTATTAATAAAGTCTTATTTTTCATATTCTATACCTTTCTTATACTTGAATGATTTTTCATTAGCTTTCTAATACCAAATCTTTTATTAAATGCTATTGAAACAAACTTATCATCAATACCTACAACTACACCTCTTCCATAAATTGTATGCATTACAACTTGTCCAACTTGGTATTCTTGCTCTTCATCATAGAAAACTTTAGTTTTATCTATTTTCTTTTCTGACTTAATACTTGCTGATGTTTCTTCTATTAAGTCAGATGGGATTTCCTTTAGGAATCTACTCGGAATTGTAAGATTTTCTTTACCATACAACATTCTTTTTCGAGCATTACTTAAATATAGTTTTTCTTTAGCTCTTGTAATACCCACATAACAAAGTCTTCTTTCTTCTTCAAGACCGCCTGTTTCAGTAAATGAGTTTTGATGTGGAAATATTCCATCTTCCATACCTACAATAAAGACAACTTTAAATTCAAGACCTTTAGCACTATGAAGTGTCATAAGCGTTATAGCATCATCAGATACTTTATGTTCTTCAATGTCTGCAACTAAACTTATCTCTTCTAAAAAATCACTTATACTAATGTCACCTGTTCTGCCTTCGAATGATGCAGTAATACTTTTAAACTCATTTAAGTTATCAAGTCTTAGTTCATTTTCAAGCGATTCATCTTGCATTAGTTCTTCTTTCATTCCTGTTTCATTTAGAACTTTATCAACAAGTTCAGTTAAAGATAAGTTTTCGCTATCTTTTTGAAGCTTAAGAATTATATTTTTAAACTGATTTCCTTTATTATCATCAATAGCATCAAACATTGATATGTTAAGTTTTCGAGATTTTTCTTCAAGATCAGAAATATATTTATCTCCAATACCTCGCTTAGGCACATTTATTACTCTTCTTAAAGAAACATCATCATGAGGATTAACTATTAACCTTAAATAACAAATTAAATTTTTAATTTCTTTTCTTGAATAGAAATAATAACTTCCTACTACCTTATATGGAAGATTTGCTTTAAGCATACCTTCTTCAACAGTTCTTGATTGAGCATTAGTTCTATAGAATATTGCTATATCCTTATAATCATAACCTTGATTATGAAGTTTTTTGATTTCTTCTACAACTAAAGTTATTTCATGTTTTTCATCATAGCTTGATGTAAATTTTATCTTCTCACCAATACCAAGTAAACTTTTTAAATCTTTTTCTTTTCTCTCGATATTATGTGAAATTACCCCATTTGCTGCTGATAAAATATTTTGAGTGCTTCTATAATTTATCAGTAGAGGAATTATTTTTGCATCAGGATAATCTTTTTCAAAGTTTAAAATATTTTTGTAATTAGCTCCTCTAAACATATATATTGATTGATCTGGATCACCTACTGCGAATAAGTTACGATATTTAGCAGCTAATAGTTTTGTCATAATATATTGAACTTTATTCGTATCCTGATACTCATCTATTAAAATATATTTATAATGTTCTTGATACCTATCAAGAATATCATCATTTTCCATAAATAATTTAGTTGGTAATAATAGCAAATCATCAAAATCAACTGAATTATTTTTCTTTAATATTTCTTGATACTCATTATAAATATCAACAACAATTGATTCGTTATTGTCTGAAAAATATAGAGATATTTCTTTTTCACTTAATAATTCATTTTTTATATAACTAATTCTATTTTTAACATATGATGGACTAACCGATTTTGGATCAATATTATTATTTTTTAGGATCTTTTTGATAATACTTAGTACATCGTCACTATCTAGTATTGTAAAATTTCTATCTAAATTTAGTAATTCTAGATTTTCTCTAATTATTTTTAAACCAAATGAGTGAAATGTTCCAACAAATACCTTATCGACATCTTTAACGTCAAAATTTCTAAGTCTTTCTCTCATTTCATTTGCAGCTTTATTAGTAAATGTAATTGCAAGTATATTTTGTGCATATACTCCACCATAGATTAATGATGCAATTCTTGATGTTAATACTCTGGTTTTCCCACTTCCAGCTCCGGCAACAACAAGGCATGGTCCATTAAAATGGTTAACTGCTTTTTGTTGATTTTCATTTAAATTTTTGTATATATCCATATATAACCATCCTTACTCTAATAAAATTATAACATAAAATATTTATTAGTTAGATTAAAAAAAGCAGTTTATTTTAAACTGCTTATAAATATGCAAATATATCAACATTATTTTCAAGTTTTGTTATTAAATCTTCTTTATCATATTTATCAAATATTTCTACAAAGTTACTATTATCCATTAAGAATAAATCAGCATATCTGATAAATATTTCTTTATAATTACTAACACCTAATTTTTTTAAATATAATATATTAGCGGTTACAACTTTCTTTTGTTCATTTAATAAATTAAAAATAACTGTAGTATTTGAATTTTTTATCATACTTATATCTTCACTTGTAAACCCGATTTTTTCTAAATAATTCATTATCTTTGTCCCCTAAAATCTTCTCTTGAATCATGGTTCTTAATTAATAAGATATCTTCTTGATTAATAAATGGGTTATTATCACGTAGTTTACTAAATGCCGCACGAAGCAAATCATTTTGATTGATTAACTCTCCGTTTGTTTGAAGCGTTATTTTCATTGATTCTTCAAATTCATCAGTCATTTCTACAAATCTACCATATAGTCTTTGTGACGTATTTTGAATTTTTGAAAACAATTCTGATAATGGATCATTTTCAATTCCTTCAAGTATGTAATTATACTCTTTATCTTTAGATTCATCAGACTTTCCAAAATATTTTTTAAAATATTTTTCAAAATATATTGTGTAAAATCTTTTTAAATAGGATTTACTTAAAATAGAGTCTTGAGATACTTCTTCATATATTTGTCCATCATCTGAACAATATGGATATTCAAACATTTTGCAATAATTAAGTTTTGTTGCAATAAATGCAGGATTTGTTGCAATATCTTTAACTGTTTTAAGCTTTAAATTTTCACCAAAACTCCTATAAACATTTTTTCTTATAGAAAGTTCTTCAGGAGTTGAAGATAAAAAACTTATTAAATCTGAGTAATTAGAAATTTTAGCTTGTGTAATTTCTGGCAGTAAGACAATTAATTGATTTAATTTTTCTTCTTCAAATTCACTTAATACTCCCATAAAATGAGAATTTAGGTCACTAAGAGCCTTCTCCTTACTATATGAAGGAGCAAGTAAATCATTATCATATAATAAATCAATTACTCTTTTATTACCTATAACTGCCATAAACAGCCTCCTAGTATGCCATTAGAGGAACTTTTTTAGGATCTAATCCATTCTCCTTTAATAAATTAATAGCATTTTCTAATCCTTTTAGATCATATTTTTTTAGAACTGATGGATTAAAGTAAATATCATCTACTGTTTTACCGGCTTCAATAATCATATTGATTTTTTCTTTTAATTCAGGATCAGATAAAATATTTACATTATCACTAACAATATCTAAATTTATATTGAAATCTTTTAGTATATTAACATTCTTTTCAACAATTGATTTATCTTCAAGATTAACTAGTTCTTCAAGTTCGCTTTCAACAAACATGATATCGTTTAAACCAAGTCTTTTAAATAAATCCATCATTGATTCATCATTTGATGAAGTAGTTTCTTCTTTAACTTCTTCGCTCTTTATAAAAGGATCCAAAGTTATTTCTTCTTTTTCTTTCTTTTCTTCATCATCTTTTACTTGTTCTTTTATTTCATCAATGAAGCTTGATGGTTTTACTTCTGCATCTTCTATTTCAAATGGAAGTTTATCATCATTTGAACCAAGTAAATCAGTAATTGTTTTATCTTCTTTAGGTTCTTCTATTTTAATTTCTTCTTTTTCTTCCTCAATTACAGGTTTAGAGTTGAAATTAAACACTGATTTAATGTCATCATCAGATAAAGAATACTCTTTATTAAATGATTTTGATTCTTCGAATACTTCACCGATTGGTTTTGAAACAGATTCTTTAGCTTCGATTAAAACATCAGATATTGACTTACCATTATGATTATTTTCATGATATTGTTTATCATAATCATATAATGCATCTTCAGGGAACATCATAAGTTTAGCAGCTTCTCTTTGTTCTTCATCAGTAAAATTAAATTGACTAATTAAAGATGTAATTGCTTCTCTTGTAATATTAATATTTCCACTAAGTGCTAAATCAAAGTATTCATTTAATTTATCTTGGTTAGCAAGTTCAGTTTCTTTTCTAACAGCAAGTTCATCAATCTTTGTTATTGCACTATTCATTTCATCTTCAACATTTACAAGTTCATCTTCAGCTTTTTTAGTTTCACTTACAACTTGCTCAATTTTACCAGGTAATAACTCATCAATTTTATTTTTGATATCTTCAGGATTAAAATCAATATTTAATCTTTCAATTACCATTTTAAAATCTTCTAGATTAATACCAGAAAGTAACTCTCTTAAATGAGCTCCTTGTTCAGCAAGAACAGATTCTTCTTTTGTTAAGGATTCAATTTTTTGTTGTAATTCTTGTTTTTGTTTTGTTGTTTTTTCTTTTGTTTCTTCTGCTACTTTTCTTTCTTCTTCCATCTCTTTTAGGACATAACTATCTTCACTTCTTAAGTTATATAGTTTATCAAGTAGAGTTTCAGTTTCTTTTGACAATATCTTCATTTTTACACCCTCTTATTCTATAAATTATTTTATCAAAATATAGTTTTTTTGTAAACTAAAAGTATAACTAATAAAAAAATATTTTTTTCATCTTGACTTTTTTCTAGGCAATAGTTTTAACACAATGAAATTTTGTTCATATATTAAAGAAGAAATGAGGAATTTATGAAAAAAATATGTATTATTGTTTTATCAGTTTTACTGATATTTATATTGATTATTAAGCTAAATAAAAAGAATGATAAAGCAGATAAAATCACTGTAGCTGAAGTAACACATAGTATATTTTATGCACCATTTTACGTTGCTATAGAAAAAGGATATTTTAAAGATGAAGGCCTTGATATAAAACTAGTTTTAACTAGTGGAGCTGATAAGGTTTCAGCTAGTGTATTAAGTGGAGATGCACAGATAGGTTTAGCAGGGGCTGAATCAGCAATATATGTTTATAACGGTGGAGAAAAAGATTACTTACAAATATTTTCTGGTTTAACAAAACGTGATGGTCAATTTATACTTGGAAGAAATAAAGTAGATAACTTCGATATATCTATGTTAAAAGGAAAAGAAATTTTAGTTGGAAGAAAAGGCGGAATGCCATCAATTAATTTTTTAAATGCTCTTCAAAATTCAAATATTAGTAAAAAAGATTTAGACATTAATTATCAAATTGACTTTGCTTCCCTATCTGGTGCATTTATTGGAGGAACAGGAGACTATGTAAATCTATTTGAACCAAATGCATCATTACTAGAAAAGAATAAAGAAGGATACATACTTGCATCAGTTGGTAAACTATCTGGTGAAATGCCTTACACAACCTTTTATGCAAGAAAAAACTTTATAAAAAATAATAAGGAAACTATAAAAAAATTTAATAATGCAATAAATAAAGGTTTAAGTTTTGTTGAAGAAAATGAACCAAAAGTAATAGCGGAAGCTATCCACAAACAATTTCCTGATAACACAATTAATGAACTTACTAGTATGATACAAAATTATAAACAATCTGATTCATGGCTTAATAATACTGTAGTAAGCAAAAAGTTATTTGAGAATCTTGAAGACTTACTAATTAAAAACAAACTTATAGAATCTTATGTTCCGTTTAATAAACTTGTAATAAATTTAAATGAATAATGTGTTACTTTCATTAGAAAATGTTAGTAAGTCTTTTAAAACTAAGAATAAAACTACCAATGTTATTGATAATATATCATTTGATATTAATAAAGGAGATTTTATTGCTATTGTAGGTACATCTGGGTGTGGTAAAACTACGCTTCTTAATATAATTTCTGATCTTGACAAGAGTTATTATGGAAATATTAAATATAATTTTAATAAATATGATATTGCGTATATGATGCAGGATGCAGCACTTTTTCCTTGGCTAACAATTAAAGATAATGCGAAACTTATAACAAAAATCAAAAAGATAAATAATGATGATTATATTAATACTCTCATTAAAAGATATGATTTAGAAGAATTTATAAATGTATATCCATCAAGCTTATCTGGTGGAATGAAACAAAGAGTTTCCTTAATTAGAACTATTGCATCTAAACCCGTACTTCTACTTTTAGATGAACCATTTGCTCAGCTTGACTATCAGACTAGATTAAAAATTAGCAATGATGTCTTTGATTTATCAAAAGAAAATAACATTACTGTTATTATGATAACTCACGATATTTCTGAAGCTATTAGTTTAGCAGATAAAGTAATTGTATTATCTAAAAGACCAAGTAGAATTAAAAATGTATATAAAATTAATATTGATGGAATAAACAATCCAATTTTAAGAAGACATAATCCCAAATTTAATGAATACTATAAATTAATTTCTGAGGATTTAGATATACTAAATGAACAATAAAATCTTTGTTAATTTATTTAGAGTACTAATAATTCTTGTATTTATTTTTCTTTGGGAATACTTATCTTATAAAAATATTATAAATTCTTTTATTTTTTCCTCTCCATCAAAAATTATTAAATGTATATCAACTTTATATAATAGTAATAACCTTTTTAATCATATATTTATTACCATTACGGAAACAGTTGTTGCCTTCAGTTTAAGCATCATAATTGCCCTATTTATCGGGATTTTATTTTACGAATGCAATTTCATATATAGAGTTTTAGAACCTTTTTTAACTTTATTTAACTCAATGCCTAAAGTTGCACTAGGTCCATTAATTATAATTATATTTGGTGCAAAAGAAACGAGTATAATTATAATGGCCTTGTCAATAACGCTTATATTAAATATTATGCAAATATATAATAGTTTCTCTCAAACAGATAAATACTTAGATAAACTTTTAACGATTTATCATGCCTCAAGATATGAAAAACTAAAGTATTTAGTAATCCCATCTGCATTAGTTACAATTGTTAATAGTTTAAAAATAAATATATCTATGACTTTAATTGGTGTAATTATGGGTGAATTCTTAGTAAGTAAGGCTGGTATAGGTTACCTAATTGTGTATGGTTCTCAAGTATTTAATCTTACTTTGGTATTAACTGGTATATTTATATTAATACTTATATCTTTTATTATGTATGTAATTATAACTATAATAGAAAACAAAATAAAAAGATCTTATGATTAAGATCTTTTTTTATTCAGTATATATTAATTTATTGTTATATGTATAATATTTAGTCTCTTTACCAGATGTTTTAATATAGTGTTCATTTAATTGAACAGAATCTTTAGTAGTTAATATTTCTTTATTTTTAGATAAGTTATATATAGTATATTTCTCTCCATTTGTTAATACTGCATAGTATTTTTCTCTAAATTCTTTAACTAAAATATTATCATATTTTGTTTTAACAATTTCTTTTCCATCTTCATTTATTATTCCTTTTTTATTATCTTTATCAGAAACAATATAGAACTTTCCTTCATTTTTTATATCAGAATATTTTGATGAGATGTTTTTACCTTTAAAGTTAATTAAATATTTATCATTTCCGTTAATTGATACTTTTGCTAAACCATTCTCGTCAAATGGATATGCATATTTAAATGACTTATCATACATTTTTTTACCAGATAAATCATAAAATTCATAAGATCCATCAATGTATAGAACATAAGCTTTTTCATTTACTTTACCAATTGATGATAAAGCTCCTTCAATTGATTTAACTTTCTTTCCGTTTTTAACAAATACTATATCATATGATTTATCATCTCTATACACATAGTTTTCATCATCATAGAAAGCAATTGTGCTTGGAAGTTTTTTACTTAATTCTGCTTTACTTCCCTTAACGCTAACAAAGTATTTATTATATTCTTTTGAGCAAATAATTGTATTTTCATATACGTATAATTGGTCACATTTATCTGATAAATCAATTACTTTTTTACCATTTGATAACTTATGGCCAGTTTCTGCTAAAATTTCAAACCACGATACACAGGCATTATATGATAATACTTTATTATTTTCAGTTGATGCATTTACACAGTAATGAACATCACTATTAAATCTTAGTTTTTCTTTCTTATTAGATAAGTCTATAACTATATTTTCTTTGTTATAGTAAACAGTTGCATAGTACTCAATGTAGTTTACTGTTGGATCTTTTACTCCGCTTTTCTTATCAAGCGTTGTAATTTTTGTACCATCATACATATAAATATAAAATTTATCTGATGTGCTTGCAATAATAACTGGATAATCAGTACCATAAGATGTAACATCTAATTTTTCTGAATCTAGTAAAACTTTACCCTTATGATTAATTAAAGCATATCCTTTATCACTTCTTACTTTGTATAATCCACTATAGTCAGTTATATAATTATACTTACCAAACTTAACTGTTTCTTTGCCTTTAGAATCTATAATAGCATATTCATTATTATCATTTTGAACAACAGTGTGATTTGATATAAACTTTCCTGT
>CADACC010000002.1 GCA_902786275.1 uncultured Erysipelotrichaceae bacterium
ATGTCATAATGTTGTGTTATATTTTATTTAGCAATTGAGAAAATCGTGAATTCATAGATTTGTGCCGATTTTTCGTAAACACGTTAAATTGAGGCCCCATATTGAAGTAAAAAATGAACCCATGTGGTTCTTTTTTTATTTACACACAATACTTGTGTTATAATATAACCTAATTATTAGGGAGGAACTATGGCTGAGATTAATTTTAATGAATTCTTTAAAGATGAAGAAGACAGATATTATAATCATACTTATCTTGCTTTTATACTATCAAGTATTTTTGATATGCCTTTTGATGCAATTATTGAAGATTCTCAGTATTTACAAATGACAGTTACTCCTGAACAAATAACTATTTATCTTAATACAGTTTTTAAACTACATGAAGAAGAAATCTCAAAAAAAGCTGATGAGGATACAACAACATCAGAAGGAATAAAAAAACAAACAAAAAGATGGATGCTCAGTTATTATAAAGATAAATGTACTCTTGAACAGTATACTTTTGACTACTATAAAAAGTATATTGAAATTCTAAGAACAAAAGTGGGTAAACTACTTACAATTATTGCAGGTATTAGTAGAGGAGATATAGCTGGAATAAAAGAAGAATTAGAAAAATTAGATATAGTTCTAGATAAAGACGGAAATATTTTAAGAAGTGATATTGAAAGACTAGTAGTACCAACTGTTGAAAATATTAGAAAACTTGAATCTAAGGTTGAAGAAGCAAATGATTTCTCATCATATTTTGATAAAAAAAGAGAAAAACATTTAGGTTTCTCAGAAGATGAAATATATCCTCTTCCAGATTTACAAGAACCGCTTAGAATGTTTAACCATAGTTCTGAATACGTTATGTTATCTAAAAGACAAAAAGAAAAGTTAGAAGCAGAACGCACTGCATCAAGAAAAAGATTTGGACAGCATCTAAAGAATATAGGTCTTTAGTATTACTAAAAAATATAATATAATATTATTAAATAAAGGTAATATAGGTGATTAATATGAAATATGAAAATGATATATTAGAAGCAAAGAAGGCTAGGTTAAATTCTCATTCTCCATATAGCAATTTTCAAGTTGGCGCTTTACTAAAATGTAAAGACGGATCATCATTTACAGGATGTAATGTTGAAAACGATGGATTACAAAGTATTTGTGCTGAAAGATGTGCATTTGTAAAAGCAATATCAGAAGGTAAAAAAAATTTTGAATATATAATTGTTCTAGGTGGACCAAAGGGCAGCGAACCTACTGAAAAATGTTTACCATGTGGATATTGTAGACAATTTATGAGTGAGTTTGTAGATGAAAACTTCAAAATAATAGTTATTGATAATAATGAAGTAATAGAATATAAAATAGCTGATTTATTACCAAATAGTTTTAGATTCTAAAAGAGAAATACTATATTTCTCTTTTTTTATATATAGTAAAGAATTTAAAAAAATAAATAAACCATATAAGAATTGTAGTATAATAAATATATATATAGGAGGTATGTGTGTATGTTTGAAGCACCATTATTTTTTAAAATCTTTTTTGTAGTAATGATTTTAGTCGCTATTGGAGTATTTGTTTTTGCTCTTATGCTAATGTTTGGAACAAAAACAAGAAGTAAACTATTAGCAAGACAAGTAAAATCTTTAAGGGGAGCAACAGATTTATCTAAAGAAGATATTGAAAGTATGTTAACTAATTTATCTGATGTATCAATTAAATCTAGGAAAAAAGTCATAGAAGAAAATGAAGATAATCTTAAAGATATAGCTGATGCAAATGCTAGAATTAATAAAGGAGCAGTTAAAGAAACTGCTAAGGCTTTTAAAGAAGGATTTACATCAAGTAATAAAACTTATTGTAAATACTGTGGAGCTGAAATAGATGCTGATTCAGTATATTGCAATAAATGTGGAAAGAAACTAATTTAATATGTTATTTATTGAGTATCCAAAATGTTCAACGTGTAAAAAAGCAAAATGTTATTTAGATAATAATAAAAAAGAATACGTTGATAGAAATATTGTTTTAGATAATCCAAATAAGGATGAATTAAAAAAGTGGATTAAAATAAGTGGAAAAAATATTCAAAAATTTTTTAATACTTCAGGTATTAAATATCGTGAACTAAATCTAAAAGAAGTTTTAAAAGATTTATCTTTTGATGAAAAACTAGATATCTTAGCAAGTGATGGAATGCTTGTTAAAAGACCATTATTAGTGCTAGATGATAAAGTATTAATTGGTTATAAAGAAACAGAATGGAAAGATAATATTTAAAAGAGGTGTAATGATATGAAAGTACTTATTACAGGCGCATCTTCTGGTATAGGAAAAGATTTTGCTAAATTATTAGTTAATGAATATGATGAATTTGTACTAGTTGCAAGAGATGCTGAGAGATTAAAAGAAGTAAAAAATGATCTAAATCGCATACCAGATAAAAGAATAAAGATAGAATCAGTTGATTTAAGTGATTATAAAGCATGTGTTAAACTTTATGAAAATAATAAAGATGTGGATTTACTTATAAATTGTGCTGGATTTGGTGATTGTGGTTATTTTGAAAAAACTAGTTTAGAAAAAGATATTCAAATGATTAACACAAACATAACTGCACTTCATACTTTAACTAAATTATATTTAGAAGATATGAAGAAAAATAAAAAAGGTCATATATTAAATGTTGCATCTATAGCAGCATTTATGCCAGGACCTTTAATGGCAACATATTATTCAAGTAAAGCTTATGTTTTAAAACTATCTGAAAGTATAAGAGAAGAATTAAGAAAAACTAATTCTCCAGTTAAAATAAGTGTATTATGCCCAGGACCTGTTAAAACTAATTTTGAAAAAAGTGCAAATGTTAAATTTCAAATTAGTAAAGCAAAAAGTAGTGATGTTGCAAAATATGCAATTAAACATTTAAATAGATTTTATATATGTCCAAGTTTTGGTGTTAAAATGGCTAGAATTGGTTCTAAATTACTTCCAAGTTCACTTCTTGCAAAATTTGTATATAAAGTTCAAAAAAAGAGAGTTAAATAAATATGGGATTGTTTGCAGTAATTAATAACAAAAGAAAAATTTTATTTAGGGAAAAAGTTAAAGCTGCCATTTTAGAAAAAAACAGTAATGGTTTATTCTCATTATTTGAAACTAATGAGTTTGCACGCCAGTTTGGTAGCGTAAAGAATAAAAAACAATTTGCTTTTTTATATACTTTATATAAAGCTAATGATGACTCACATATTATTTCTGAAGAACTTGGTAAAAAGTTAAAAGAGTTAGAAAATGATCCTAATTATTGCTATGGTGTTCATAGAACATACATGGATTTAGATGGTGAAGTTATTAAAGATGTAGTAAATAGCGGTATTCACGCAACTGGTCATTCTGCCCAAGGTGCGTTTGAAGAAAATGCTCCTAATCCATCACTCAACTTTACACCATTAAATGGATTAGCTGGATATATAAATCTACTTAGTTCATATAAAGGCAATAATATAGCAATAATATGTAAGTTTCCTAAAGATAAAGTAGATAAAGATTTGCAGTTAAGAAATAAAAATGATTTTAATGGAGTGTATATAAAAACACCTAATGGATATGTTGTTTCACCAGAGAATATTGATTGTGTTATAAGCTTTGATGGAGAAGAAAGATATCCAACAGTTCATTCAAAAGAAGAAATATTAAATAGAAGAGAAATGTAGAAAATATAAGTGCTACAAGCACTTATATTTTTTTATATTGAAATATTTATCAATTGAGAATAAAATTAAATTAAGAAAGGATTTGTTGATATGAGAAAGTATATCGCAGAATTTATTGGAACTTTTACACTTGTTTTATTTGGTACAGGTATAGCTGTTGTATCTGGTGGAAATGTACTTGCAACAGCATTTGCTTTTGGCCTTGCAATTATTGCATCAGCTTATGTTATAGGTGATATTTCAGGTTGTCACGTAAATCCAGCTGTATCTCTTGCAATGCTATTAAGTAAAAAAATGAAATTAAAAGATTTCTGTGGATATGTAATTGCACAAATAGCTGGTGCATTTGCTGGTACAGGACTTTTATATTTCATCTTATCTCAAACTGTAATTGGTACATCACAACTAGGTGCTAATGGATATGGATCATTATCTGCAACAGATATTACTCTTGCAGCTGCAATCATCACTGAAATAGTATTAACATTTATATTTATATATACTATTTTAGGTGTAACTAGTGATGAGAAAAAAGGTAATGTTGCAGGTATTGTTATTGGTTTAACACTTACATTTGTACATTTAATTGGTATTGTGTTAACTGGTACATCTGTTAACCCAGCAAGAAGTTTAGCTCCAGCAGTTATTCTTGGTGGAGAAGCATTAAAACAAGTATGGGTATTTATAGTAGCTCCACTTGTTGGTGCAGTCCTTGCAACATTTACATTTAAATTTTTAAATAAAACTAAATAATTATATTTAAAACAAAATAAAGTTCCATAAAAAAACAAACTTTATTGTTTGTTTTTTTAGTTATTAACAAGTAAAAAGAAGTAGTTTAAATTTAACTACTTTTTTTGTATAATAAAATATATAGTGTTATGAGGTGGTTTTATGATTAAAGATGGAAAAATTTTAGTAGGTAAGAATAGTAAAAAAGAAATATATTTACTTCCATCAATGGCTCAAAGACATGGGCTAATAACTGGTGCATCTGGTTCAGGTAAAACAGTAACATCAAAACTTTTGGCTGAAGGATTTTCAGATTTAGGTGTACCTGTATTTATGGCCGATGTTAAAGGTGATTTAGGTGGATGTGCTGTTCCTGGTGAAATGAATGAAAACGTATCAGGAAGAGTTAAAGATTTAAAATTGAATGATTTTGAAGTTAAGAGTTATCCTGTTAGATTTTGGGATGTGTTTGGTGTAAGAGGTCATTCGGTTAGAGCATCAATCTCATCAATTGGTCCTGATATTTTATCAATTATGCTTGGATTATCTGAGGCTCAAGAAGGAGTTTTAGATATCGTATTTAAGATTGCAGAAGATGAAAAACTTGATATTGTTAATATGGCTGATTTAAGAAGTTTATTACAATATGTAGGTGATAATAGAGCTGATTATATTACTAAGTATGGTAATATTACAACTCAAAGCGTAGGTGTAATTCAAAGAAGCTTGTTAGCACTTGAAAATCAAGGCGCAGATAAATTCTTTGGCGAGCCTGAACTTGATATTGTTGATTTTATTAAAACTGATGCATCTGGTAAAGGTTTTATAAATATTTTAGATGCTGTTGAATTGTTTAAAAGTCCTGATTTATTCACATCATTCTTACTTTGGTTATTAAATACATTATTTAATACATTACCTGAAGTTGGTGATCTTGATAAACCTAGAATTGTGTTCTTCTTTGATGAAGCACATTTATTATTTAATGGAATGCCAAGTTATAGATTAAAAAGAATTACTCAAGTTGTTAAATTAATTAGATCAAAAGGTATTGGACTATATTTCTTAAGTCAAAATCCAACAGATATACCTGATGAAATTATAGGTCAATTAGGAAATCGTGTACAACATACTTTAAGAGCATATACACCAGCTGAACAAAAAGTTGTTAAAACCGCAGCTGATGCATTTAGAGCTAATCCTGAATTTAAAACTATGGATGCAATTCTTGCGCTAGGTAAAGGTGAAGCTCTAGTAAGTTTCCAAAATGAAAAAGGAGAACCAGAGATTGTTGAAAAAGTTACAATACTTCCTCCACAAAGCTCAATGGGAACTATTGATGATATAACAAGAAATAAAATAATTAATTCTAGTGAATTAGTTGGTAAATATGATGAAGCTATTGATAATGAATCAGCTTATGAAAAGATTAGTGCTCAAAACGAAGAAAAGAAAGCTAAAGCTGAAGAATTATTAAGACAAAAAGAAGAAGAAAAACGTTTAAAAGAAGAAGAGAAGAAAGCTAAAGAAGAAGAAAAGGAACGTTTAAGACAAGAAAAAGAAGCTCAAGTTTCATATTAACAAAACTACTTAATTCTCTATGGAAAAGTATTTTTAAAAAATAGGTGATAATAATGAGTGAAGAATTTGAAACAATTAGAATTGTTTGTGATAGCTTAAATAAAGCTATAGCAGAACTAAGTAAGTATCCTGATTTAGTATCCCAATCAATAAATATGGATGAAGATACTAATAAGTTTATACTTGAAATAACAATAAAAAAAGATAAAAGTAAAAATGGCAGGTAATATAATACCTGTCATTTTATGTTATAATATATAATCATTATTAAAGAAGGTGAGAAGATGTTTTTTAAGGTTAGAAAACTATTAACATACAATTTTAAAACTTTGGTCAAATTTGAACTAATATATAAATTACTATCTGTCTTTATTTTAAAACCAGTATTTTCTTCTTTATTTAGATTAATAATGAAAGTTAATGGCTTTAAATATATAACATTTGAAAATATTTCTGATTTTATATCAAAACCTTCAACAATATTTTTAACGCTTCTTTATTTGTTTTTAATAATGATATATACATTCTTTGAAATAATAAATATTATTGTTATATTAGATGCATCAAAACAAAAAATAAAAATAGATGTTAGAGATTCATTTATAATATCAGTAAAGAAATGTTTTAAACTGTTTAGATTAAGTAACATAGGTTTAATTATATTTGTTTTATTTATAATTCCATTTTTAAATCTTGGGATATCAACATCATTTATGAGTGTAATAAATGTGCCAGAGTATATAATGGACTTCATTAAATCTAACATACTATATTTATCAATTTATATTATATTAATGATTATTCTTTATTACACTTTATTTAGATGGATATACTCTCTAAACTTTATGGTTCTTGAAAATGTGAATTTTAATAAAGCAAAAAAATTAAGTAAAACATTAACTAAGAATACTTCAATAAAAGATTTTATTAAGATATTAATAATAGAGGGAATGCAGTATTTATCTTATCTATTATTTATTGGTTTCGGAATATTTTTAATTATTCTTTCCAATAAACTAATTAACGGATATTTACTTGTTAATAGTATATTAACAACAGTAATATGGATCTTTCTAGCATTATCATTTATTATTTTCAATTTAATAACAGTTCCAATTTCATATGCTGCTATAACACACCTTTATTATGAACATAAAGAAAAGAAAAATGAAGAAATAAAATATATAACTATTACAAAAGAAAATAGAGAAGAAAACATAATAAAGACTAAATCAAAATTTCATTTTGTTAAATATATTTTAATATTAATAGTTTTACTTATGGGAACAATTTATACATATGGTATAAATAAAGGAAGATTTAATTTAAATATTACAAAAACAAATAATATTGCTGTAACAGCTCATAGAGGAGCATCAAAAAAATATCCTGAAAATACCATGCTTGCATTTAAGAATGCAAAAAAATTAGGTGCTGATTGGATAGAACTAGATGTTCAAGCAACTAAGGATAATAAAATAATTGTTATTCATGATAGTAACTTAAAAAGAGTGGCAAACATAAACAAAAATGTTTGGGAATTAAACTATAATGAAATTTCTAAATTAGATGTTGGATCTCACTTAAACAAAAAATATAAGGGAGAAAAAATACCAACATTAACAGAAGTAATTGATTGGGCTATTGAAAATGATGTAAAACTAAATATAGAAATAAAACCAACAGGTCATGAAGAAAATATTGAAAAAGATGTAGTAGATATAATAAGTGAAAAAGAATTTATTAATAAATGCGTTGTTACATCGGGAAAATATAATACTATAAGAAAAGTTAAAGAATATAATAAAAATATTAAAACAATATATGTAATGAGTTTAGCTTATGGTGATATATTAGAATTTAATGATGTTGATGGATTTAGTTTAGAATCATCTAATATAAATGAAAAATTAGTTAATAAAATACATAAGAATAAAAAAGAAATATACGCTTGGACTGTTAATAATGAAAAGAACATAAACAAGATGATTAAGCTTGGTGTTGATAACATAGTTACTGATGATATTTCTTATACAAAAAAACTAATTGAAGAAAGTAAATCAAGTAACATAATAATGGAATATATTAATTTTATAGATGAGTTATTTTAAGTATTTATTTTATTAATAATATGTTATAATAATTATAGATTAAAGTAGGTGTGATACGTATGTCTGAAATTATTGATACAATAAAAAATAGTAAAGTTATAGTTGTTCTATTAATACTATATACTGTTATAGCTATTGGTGTAGTTGTAATGGATAGATCAATTGGTGGAAAGAAAAAAGAAGACACTAAAAAAAGTACAGTTATGACTGAAGAAAATATGAAAAAGTTTTCAACTGCATTAGTTGATTTATATGAAGATATAGATGAATATGTTGTTGATAATAATGTACAAGCTAACACATGCGTTATGCTATCTGAAATTTTAGATGATGAAGATGTTCAAGGTAGTGTATATGTATCAAGCTCTCGTGATTCATATAATGTTTGGTTTACAAAATATGGTTTATATTTAAACGGCACACCAATAAATGACTGGAACATTAATAAAGATGATTTTGGTACATCATTTGAGTCATCTTACTTCAATAGTTGTGGTGAAGAGTAAAAAATGTTATAATTAGTTGCGTAATTTCCAAGTAAGATTGGTAGTGCGCAACTAATTTTTTTGTTATATTTTAGTCATGAAAGCGAGGGAAGTAAGTATGACATTAGGCGAAAGACTTACACTTTTAAGAAAAGAGATGAACTTATCTCAAGAAGAAGTTGCAGAAAGATTAAATGTAACTAGACAAACTGTATCAAAATGGGAACTTGATCAAAGTACTCCAGATTTTGATAAAGTAATTCCAATTTGTAAACTATATAATATATCAAGTGAAGAATTACTAACAGGAAGAAAAGCAGATGTAAATAATAATGATCAAGAATACAACTTAATGACTGATCAAGAAATAAAAAAGAAAACTGCAAAAGCTATTTGTGAAAGTATTGCACTTTTCTTTATAGCTATAGTTTGGATTATTATTGCAAGTACATTTAGTTTCTTAAAAGAAGAAATAATGGTAGGTATCTTTTTACTTATAGTTGGTGCAGGTGTAATCAATATTATATATAAGGTTTCATCTTTACCAGAAAAAAAGAGTACAGAAATTAGAAAAGCTAAAAGAAAACAAACTCATAAATATGATGATGCTCTAGCAATACTATTTACAATTGTATATTTATTAGTAAGTTTTATAACTGGCGCATGGCATATAACTTGGATCCTTTGGATAGTATATGCTTTAGTTTGTGAAATACTTCACATTATATTAGATAAAGAAGAGGAATAGGAGAATATAAAATATGGTAAAAGCAATTAAAATAACATTACTATCATTATTAATAGTATGTTTAGTTGCTGTTATGATTGGTTTCATGACAGGTAACTTTAAATTTGGTTCAAAAGCAAAACTTGTTTATGATGAAGAATTTGCTTTAGAAGATGTAAAAAACTTTGATATTGATGTTAAAAGTTTAGATATTAAAATTGAAGAATCAAATAGTGATAAAGTAAGAATTAAAATCTACGCAAATGAAAAAGATGATGTAGATGTAAGTAAAGATAATGAACAAAATATTCTAATTAAACAAAACAATAGAATTTCATGTATAGGTTTTTGTTTTAACCCTGAAAGAGATATAACAATTTATTTACCAAAAGATTATGATGGAGAATTTAATATCAAAGCAACAAGTGGTGATGTTGAATCAGAAGTAAAAAATAATTTGGTATACAAGATAAATGTTACTAGTGGTGATATTGATATTGAAAATGCTAAATCAATTGAAGGTAAAACAACATCAGGAGATTTAGAACTTGGAACTATAACATCATTTATTAAATACAAAACAACATCAGGAGACTTTGAAATTGATAAACTTACTTTAGAAAAAGATTCATCAATTGAAGCAACAAGTGGTGATGTTGAAATCGATAACATCAGTAATGCATATGTTGATGCTCATGCAACAAGTGGAGATATCAAAATTAAGAATAATGATAGACATGCTGAATATGAACTTAAGATAAAAACAACATCAGGAGATATAACAGTAAGATAAACAAGTTTAGAAATAAACTTGTTTTTTTAAGCATATAGTAATAAAAATAAATTTAATTTTATTGACATAATACCTTAAAAGTTAGATAATTAAAGTATAAAATTTTTGGTTTAGGAGGAGAAAAGAATTATGGCTGAAACTGCAAAGAAAGGTAAAATTGAAATCAAATTTTCAAAATCAAGATTCTATGGACTACTACTTGCAACATTTACATTTATTATAATGTTCTGCAACTGGTGGAAAGGTGAAATCCTAATGGGCGA
Organism: uncultured Erysipelotrichaceae bacterium; assembly: GCA_902786275.1. Taxonomy (GTDB): domain Bacteria; phylum Bacillota_I; class Bacilli_A; order RF39; family UBA660; genus RUG13160. The sequence goes on from CADACC010000002.1 coordinate 10,412, forward strand.
AAGCATTGGATTTAGTATTTTCCATTCAGATATGTTCGATGTTAATACTTGTCTTGGTCTTGCAAAAGTATTTGCAATTATTGCTTTAGTTATTGGCTTATTATTCATCATTAATTTATTAATTAATTTTGAAAAATTTGTTCCAGGTCTAAAGAACTTTAAATTTGGATTCAATAGAGTATTTGCTCTTGCATATTATGGATTCTACGGACTTGCATTATTATTCAACTTAATTGGATGTATTGCAACTGAAGGTGTTGTTCCAACAGTTCGTATTATCTTTATTTTTGTTCTAGTAATTGGAATAATTTTACATTATGCAATTCCTGCAATTTCAAAATTCTTCAGTAAGAATTTCACTCTTACAATTGAATAATAGGAAATGATAAAAAAGAGTAAGATTTAAAATCTTGCTCTTTTTATTTTGCTACTATATAATTTAATAGTAGGTGATATAGTATGAAAAAAGTATTAATAATTTTATTGTCTGTTATCTTATTAACAGGTTGTTCTTTTTTTGATAAAAAGGAAGATAAGAAAAAAGAAGAATCTAAAAAAATTGAAGAAGTAAAAGAACCAGAGAATACAGAACCAGAAGAACCAAAATATGTAGATGATAATACAACACCAATTGGTTTATATGAAAGAAGTGGAAGTAAATTAAAAAAACTATCTGAGTTTTCAACAAGTATTAATGGAAGAATGGATATTAAAACATTTCAAGCATTTCCATCAAGTGAAGAAGAGATTAACCACTCAGGAAAAAGATACGCTGATTATTATTTAGAAAAATGGAATGAAGTAAATGAATCAAGAAAGTATAAAACAGGTTTTAATCTAAAATATACTTTAAATGATGGAACAGAAATATCACAAAATATATTTGATCCATCAACTACACAAACTAATTATGATTATATCGAAGTATATTTATATGATGCTTATACTCATAGAAATGATTCTTTTTATTCACATATTGAAGAAAAAGATACAAATAAAGAATACTACATAACTTCAATAAAGTTGACTGCAGGAACTAAGTTTAATGATATTAAATCAAAAATTGTTTTAACTGTATTTACATATGATGATGATGATTTTGATGAAAATAATGAGTATCGTGGTAATAGTAAATATAGTGTTGTTATAAGTAATAAAAATAAAACTTATGAAGAGTAAAAAATTGATGATTCATCATCAATTTTTTTTATGTCAAATTAAGTTAATTACTAATTAAAACTCATTTATTATTTGATATACTAATTAAGTGTGAGGATGAATATATATGAATGAAGAAATAATAAAAAATGTTGCAAATAGCTTATCGGTAAAAGATTCACAAGTTAAAGCCGTAATAAAATTACTAAGTGAAGGAGCTACAATTCCTTTTATTGCAAGATATAGAAAAGAAGTAACAGGTTATTTAAACGAAGATGAAATCAGAACTATTCATGAAGCGTATGAATATCAAGTTAACTTAAGTGAAAGAAAAGAAACTGTTATTAAATTAATTGATGAAAAGAAAATGCTTACTCCTGAAATTAAAGAAGCTATTTTAATGTGCACTAAAATAAGTGAAGTAGATAATATCTACGAACCATTTAAAGAAGAAAGAAAAACTAAAGGAACAGAAGCTATTAAATTAGGTTTAGAACCGCTTGCAAAAGAAATAATGAAACTACCAAATAAAACTAAAGAAGAGTTAGCTAAGCCTTATTTATCAGATAAAGTTAAAACAGTTGATGATGCCATTGAAAATGCAGGTTATATTATTGCTGATGTTATTAATAGTAATATAAAATACAGAGACTATATTACAAACAATACAAGAAAATTTGGTTTTGTTGTAACTAAAAAGAAAAAATCCGCAACTGATGAAAATAAGCTATATGAAATATATTATGATTTTAAAGAAAACGTATCTAAAATAAAATCATATCAAGTCTTAGCTATAAATAGAGCAACAAAAGAAAAGATAATTTCATATCAAATAGAAAATGATCATGAAAGAATGATTAGCTATTTAATATCTAAAATACTTGGAGAAAAAAGTTTCCCTCTTAGAAAAGAGTATGAAAGTTTTATAACAGATGCATATAAAAGATTAATGTTTCCAAGCATTGAAAGAATTATTAAAACAGAGTTATTTGATAGAGCAAGTGCAGATGGAATAAAAGAATTTGGTGTAAATTTAGAAAACTTACTTCTAACTCCGCCTATAAAAGAAGCTGTTGTCCTTGGGTTTGACCCAGCGTTTAGAACTGGATGTAAACTTGCTGTTGTATCACCAACAGGTGAGTGTTTAAAAATTGGTGTTATATATCCACATGAACCAAAAAATGATAAAGAAGGAGCAGAGAAAACTCTTCTTGATTTAATAAAAGAATTTGATGTTAAGATTATCGCTATTGGTAATGGCACTGCATCAAGAGAAAGTGAAAGCTTCGTATCAGATGTTATTAAAAAGAATAGTCTTGATGTTAAGTTCGTTTTAGTTAGCGAAGCTGGTGCATCAGTTTATTCAGCATCACCACTAGCAAAAAAAGAGTTTCCAGATTTCTCTGTTGAACAAAGAAGTGCAGTATCAATCGCAAGAAGACTTCAAGATGCCCTATCTGAACTTGTTAAAATAGACCCAAAATCTATTGGTATTGGACTATATCAACATGATTTAAAACCAAAAGAACTTGATGAAGAACTTGATTTCGTTGTAAGTAAAATAGTAAACAGAGTAGGAGTAAATATTAATAGTGCATCTGAAAGTTTACTATCACATGTTTCAGGTTTAGATAAAAAATCAATCAAAGGAATTCTTGATTATAAACAAGATCATGGAAAGATAAAAGAAAGAAAAGAAATCGAAAAAATAAAAGGAGTTAACAAGCTTACTTATGAACAGTGTGCAGGTTTCTTAAGAATATTAGATGGAATTAATCCTCTAGATAAAACTAATATCCATCCAGAAGATTATGAACTTGTTAATAATATTGTAAAAGATATTAACTTTGATTTATCACTAATAGGTAAAGAAGAAGGAAAGGAAATCCTTGATAAAATAAATGATAATGAAATTATAAGTAAATATAATATATCTAAAGATAAACTAGATACTATAAAGAATAACTTAATTAATGGAGTAATAGATCCAAGAAGTGAAATAAAGAAAGTAACACTTAAAAGTGATGTTCTTACAATAGATGATTTAAAAATAGGAATGAGCCTAGAAGGAACAGTTAGAAATGTTTTACCATTTGGTGCTTTTGTTGATATTGGACTTCATGATGATGCTCTAATACATATTTCTAAATTAAGTAAAAACTTTGTATCTCATCCAAGTGAAATATTAAAAGTTGGAGATATAATCACAGTATATATATCTGATATTGATAAAGACAAAAATAGAGTTGGATTAAGTTTATTCAAAGATTAAAATTTATAATGTAAATACATCGCTTTATAAATCTAAGCGATGTATTTTTTTGTTTATTATGTTATTATAAATAAAGGATGGTAGAGTATGAAAAAGAAGTTACTAATAATTATGATATTTGTAGTATTGATTATAAGTTCTATCTTAGTTTATTTTTTTGTATTTAATAAAGATAAAAAAACTACTAAGAAAAAAGAAAAGATAATTTATACTGATGTAAAAGAAGATACAAATATAAAAATAAATAATGATTTAACACTTGAATTTGGTGATAATAAATCTTTAAGTGATTATATAACTATTGATAATAGTGAGTTTAAAGATAAAGAAATTACTTATGATGAACTTGGAACTAAGAAAATAGAGTTTAGTTATAAGGACGCAGATGGAAAAATTAATTATCGATTTATTAATATAGATGTTGTTGATACAACAAGCCCATATGCATCAGTGCCTTCATATAAAAAAATAAAAGTAAACTCTGATATATCATTTATAGATGACTTTTTATGTGCTGATAATCATGATAGAGTTCTAGAAAAAAGGTTAGACGGAGAGTTTGATTTACTTAGGGAAGGAACTTATACTGTTAAATTTGTAGCAGTTGATTCATCAGAAAATAAAACTGAAAAAACATTTATCTTAGATGTCGTAGCAGAGTTACCTAAACCAAGTCCTGGTGGTGGTAGTTCACAAATTAATTATTTAAATTATAGTGATTTATATAATCAATATAAAAACTCAAATACAAAAATTGGTATTGATATCTCTAGATGGCAAGGAGATGTTGATTTTAAAAAATTAAAAGAAAATAATGTTGAGTTCATAATGATAAGACTAGGTGGACAAGATGGAATAGATGGAGAATATTATATCGATTCTAAGTTCACTCAAAATATTACTGGTGCTTTAGAAAATGGTTTTGATGTTGGTGTATATTTTTATAGTTATGCTCATACAAAAGAAGATGCCATTAATCAAGCTAAATATGTTATGGATCATTTAAAAGGATATAAAATAACTCTTCCAATTGTATTTGACTGGGAGTGCTGGAATAAGTTTAATAAGATGGGTATGAGTTTATTTGATTTAAAAAATGTCCAAGAAACTTTTATAAATGAAGTAGAGAAAAAAGGTTATACAGGATCAAGATATGGAAGTAAAAATTATTTAACAAATCTATGGCTTCCATCAAACAAACTTACTTGGCTTGCTCACTATGTATCTAATACTACTTATGAAGGAGAATACTACATGTGGCAAAGATGTGACACAGGTAAAGTAAGTGGTATAAATGGAGCAGTTGATGTTGATATCCTATATTTAGATAAATATAAAATATAAAACATATACTTTTATCATGGTGATAATAATTGATAAAAGTCATATGTTTTTTTCTTTTAATAAGCATAAGTGATACTTTGCTTCATTTTACTTATAAATTGTCAAATAAAAGTATAGTTGTTGGAATATTTTCAAGTGTTAATGAATCTGTTTGGGAGCATATTAAACTATTATTAACTCCTATATTTTTCTTTAATACTATAAAATATATATTAGGTTGTAGAAACAACTTTTTTATAGCTTTATTTGTAGAATTAGTATTATCAATAATATTAATAATTGTATTATCAAATTTAAAAGTAAAAATATTTAAAGATAAATATAACTATATAAATATAATAATATTTTATATAACTGCTTTTATAGTATCACTAGCTGGATATGTAACTGAGAATATAAATGTATGTAATAATGTTAATTTAATATTTTCAATTCCCTGTTTAGTTATTTTTATAATGTATTTAACATTTTCCGTATTTCCACCAAAGACTAAAATATTTCTTGATCCCATAACTAATACTTATGGAATAAACAAAATGTAAATAAAAGTGTACAATTGTACACTTTATTTAATTTAGTTTACGATATTTGTTATACTAATAGTAGAAAAGAGGTTTTCTATTATGAGCAAAAGAAATCAAGAAGAATCAATAGAAGGATTTAATGATGCTGCAAAAACATATCACAGTTTAGTAGAATCATTAGAAAGAAGAAAATTTAAAAAGAAAAAACTTAAATTAACTGATGGAGGAAAAAAATTAATTGCTTCACTTATTTTAGCTGCAGCAATTCCAACATCTATATATGGTTTATATAATTCATCTTGGGCAAAAAGAAATAGAAAATTAAAAGAAGCTCATAATTATGTTGATGAAGTTATAATAGCTCAAATTCTAGACGAAGAAGGCTATAAACCAATAAATAAAGACCTTGATGTTAAAGTAACAAAAAGTAAAGAAGAAGTGGAAATGCTTGTAAGAAGAATTCAATCTGTAATGCATGTTGATAGAGATACAGCTTATTATATTGTTTTCTCATATTATGGGTTTGATAAAGAAGTATTTAACAATTTAGGATATGCTAATGCAGATGAATGGGCAAAAGCACATGATTATAAAAATCCTGGAGATTCTATGGATAGTTTAGTTTACAGTGCTGCTGATTCATTCGAAAACATGGCAGAAGAAGAATTCTTAGAAGCATATGATGAATATGTTATAGCAGCAGAAAAAATAGGTAATGTTGATATACATGATGTTTCAAATGAGGTGAGTGGCAATGAATCAAGATAATGATTTAGAAGTAACTGCATATGAAATAGATGGAAAAGATTACGTTATTTCCAAAATAGTTGATTATGAGGGAAGTAATTACTGTTATTTAGTTAATGTTGATGACGGACATGATGTATTTATAAAAAAATACGTTGATGGAGAACTTGAACCAGTTGAATCAAAAGAAATAGCATTTAATGTTTTACTTAAGATTGGTAGTCAAGAGGAAGCGTAAGTTTATATGAATAAAAAAGGGTTTACTTTAATAGAACTTATTGCAGCAATCATGCTTTTAGGAATTATTTTAGTAATGGTTTCTTTAAATGTTGTTAGACACTTAGAGAAAAATAAAAGAAAAATAATTCTTGAAAGTGCCAAAAGTTATGTAACAGTAATTAATGATAATAATTATATAAATGATCCAGATAAAGTAATATCAAGTAGTACAGTTGAATCTATTAATCCAAAGATAAAAAAACAAATAGCAGGAGATTTACCTTCAAGTGGATCTGTAACTGTTAATGCTACAACTAAAAAAGTATCTTCTGCAACACTGGTATTTGATAAATACAGAGTTGTATTTAATGGAACTAAATATACAATATCGGCTAATTAAAAGTCTATTATTTTAGAAAAATAATAGGCTTTTTTAGTTTGACAAAATATAAGCAATAATCTATACTAAATATAGTATGAAAAATAGAGTATGGAGAGTAGCAATGAAGAAGAGAAACGGTTTTACATTAATAGAACTTATTGCAACAATTGCAATACTTACAGTTGTATCCCTTGTTGCAACTATTACTTATAATAAAATTAGAAAAGATGTTTTAGAACATCAATATTTAAATTTAAAGACTCTTATTGAAACTGCTGCAATTAAATACTCATCTAAAAATGGATACTCTAGTTTTTTTGTTCAAGACTTAATTGAAAATGGTTTTTTAGAACCAGATGATGAAACAGATGTATATGACCCAAGAAACGATAAATCTTTAAATTGTCATATTTTAAGTATTAGTGTTGAAAAAAATGGTATGCTTTCAGCTGATATGAGTGATAAATCATATGATGAAAGTGGTAAATGTAAAACATCATCACTTGATATATATGAAGCTAATTTAAGAATGAATGCTAAGATTGAAGGAACTAGTGTAACATATCCTGTTAATTCACTTAATACAGGTACTAGTGCTCCATATATCTTTGAAGGATGGACAAGATTTAATCTTGATATAACAGCTGATCCATCAAGTATTCCTGAATCTCTTCAAAATGGTAAATATGTATGGAATAGAAATAATGATGTAACTACTATAGAACCTAATAGAACTATTACAACTAATGAGTATGGTGTTTATAATAATTATTATTACTTAGATTTCTATACAGAAGCTGGTACAAGATATCAAGCTAAAATGTTATATAAATTTGATAATGAAAAACCAACTATCTATCGTGACTCTAATGGAAAAGATAGAATAAAGTTTGTTGATCAAGAAGATAATAATAGATGGGCTAAATCTAAAAATGTCTTTATCTATGCATCTGATAAAAATGGATCTGGTTTAAGCAAAATATATATTGGACGTGAAAAATGTGAATACGCTCTTGAAAATAATTTAACAAGACCTGCAATTCCAGGTATCATCCAAGTTTATGAAGTAAAAATTGAAACTGGTGATGCTAGAAATCAAAATGAAGAATATAATGTATGTGTTATTGATAAAGCAGGTAATATAGCTAAATCAAAAACTAAAGTTACACTTGTTGATATAACTCCTCCAAGATGTGATCATGTGTCACCTGATTTAGGATCTATTGATGAACCTATTATTATGGCTAACTGGATTAGACCAGATAGAACAATTAGAACATTCTGTGCAGATGATCACTATATAACTGAAGATGGTGTTGAAAGACACTTATGGGGTTCTGGATGTGTACAAGATTATTATGATAAAACATATTCACCAACTACTATAAATGGTACAACAGAAATAACAGATAATGTTGGTTGGGTTTCAACTTGTGAATATAGAGTTTTAGTTGATAAAACTCCACCTATATGTGGTGTATCTGAAGATGAATCAACTGTATGGCAATATGAAGATAGAACTATAAAACAACACTATCATGATGAACATAGTGGTCCACTTGAAGATACAGTAAATGTTAAAACATTCGTACCAACAACTTTATGTTGATAAAACTCCTCCATACATTTCATATGCAAGATATGGTAGTGGAGCATCATTTTATGAATCTAGTTGTCCTGGATTAATATCATTTACATGGACTGACGATGAAAGTGGATTTGCTTCAGGAACTCTTAGCGCTTGGTATGGAGGAACAAAAACTGCTGATGGTATGGAAACATCTGATGATGTTAATGCTAAGTTATGGACTAATTCATCAAGGACATCAAGATGTGCTCTTGGAAATTATAGATTTGAGTTACAAGGAACGGATAATGTTGGAAATAAGTCAGCTGTAAAAACTTATAGTTATTCTGTTATACCTGATCCGCCACCACCACCACAACCTCCAAGCAATTCCGGTTGTAATTCAAACAAATTTGAAGAATTTAGGGTAAAAGATTCTCATAGCTGTACATATTATATGGAGGTTAGTTATGATGAACAAAGATGTCCAAGGTATGGTTGCAAGGAAACTGAATCCCTTTCTGATCTAACATTTACATACTATGCTCAAAAAGAAGGAGAAGCTGTTGATAGGGCATATAATGCAGTATCTACATCCGCTAATGCAGTTGCCAATCGTATGGGTACACAAATGTATTCCGCTGGTGATAATGGAACACTGTTTATATGGGCAGATTGCTCAGCAGGCTCAAATGGATTATCTTGTACAGATAATCGTGACGGTTTTGCTACGTCATATACTCTTGGTAAATCAACATGTTCTGATCCAGAACTTGTTACTTCTGGATACCATCTTGGTGAATACAAGGTAACATGTAAAGTCAAAAGAACTAGATGTTTAAAATATAAAAATGGCGGGGAATACATGCAAAATAGTTCTACAGAGTATGTATATTATTGTTGTAAATCATTAAATTCTGATACACATTGTAAAGTAAGATGATATAATATACGGTAATTACAAAAAAGGAAGTGTTAATTTGAAAAAAAAATTATCAGTTATAGCTGCTAGTGCGGTTGTTATATCGACACTTGCATCATGTATGAATGCTAATAAAATCGAATCTCAAACATTTGAAACATATCCAAGCAGTGAAACTATAGTAAGTGAAACATCTGAGACATCTGTTGACACTACAACTATATCTGAAAGTAGTGATTTAGAAACATCTTACACAGTTGAAACAGCGCCCCATAGTAATCCACTTTTGGACTATGCTATGAGTAACCCAAGTGAATATGCTTTAAATGCGTATTTAATTATGTGTCCGACAGATTATAAAGTGGATTTATCTTATGGATTTGATAATCCATACACAGTTGCAAAATTTCAAAGTTATGTTTACGATGTTACTGGAATTCAAGATAATTCATTAAGTTTATCTGATGTTTCATATTTTCAGTATACTAGCTACTTTGATGATTATTCATCTACTACATTTGCTGAAACCCTATATACATGCGATGTTGAGGCAGTTAGAGCAGTTTTAGTATCCCAAGGTCTTAGATTTGGAGTTGATGAAATACCTGCATCATATATACAAGAAAGATTTCCTATGTTTTATTATGATGCTATGGCTTTTAATCGACCAAATAAAGCCCTTGTGGATTCAAATATGACAATTTTAGATCCAAAAACAATGACTAGCATTTGGGATCCTGAAACAGATTTGGAAAGGGATTTCAAACTATTTAAAGCATGCTTGAATTATAACTTTGCTAGAAGTTGTTACATGTATAATAACCCATACAATACAGCTCCTATTCAACAAGTGAGAGATGCAGCTACTGGAAAAAATATACTTTTGCCAACTGAAGACCAAGTCAAAGAATTACAGCAAGATATTAACAGTATCCCTGGATGTGAGAATATAGATATATATAAAGTAGAAGATCGTCAAAGTTTCTATGACTGTTATGGATACTATCCAGAAGAATTAATAGATGCTCGTTGGGAGGGTAATACAAAAGAAGGCTTCCAAGAATATTATAATGGACTTTCTTCATCTGACCAGTATGAAATCTATGCTGTACAACCTCCAACATTTGTGTATACTTATTCTGCAGATACAGATAGTTATGTTGTTACACAAACTACTTATGACTATTCTGATCCACAAAAAGGAAAAGGTAAATCTAGATAAAAATATATAAAAGTGAATAAACAATCGTTTATTCACTTTTTTATTTTATATATGTTATACTAATTAATAAGAAAGGAAAGGTATGTTATGTTAACATGAACTGTGTACTTAGATCATTTTCTAAAGCGTTAAATAGAACTCCATTTGATATTGAAAATGAACTTATGGTTATAAGTAAAGATTATCGAAAAGAAAAGGTATTTGATAAATACCTTTCTAAAAATTCTTTTACGATTATAAATACTTATAATGGTAAGAATTTACTTGATACTAACTTAGTTGGTACCAATATAGCATACGCAAAAGATAAATCCTGGTACCATTTGGTTTGCGTTATAGATAACTGTGTATATGATAAAGCTTCTTTAGAAGAATTATCTAATATGAGAATTATAAAAATATATAGATTAAAATAATTAATATTTAAGAAAGGTGATATATATGAAAAATATTATATTAACAGGTGATAGACCAACTGGTAAGCTTCATATTGGACACTATGTTGGTTCACTTAAAAATAGAGTTAAACTTCAAAATGAAGGTAACTATGAAAAAATGTATATAATGATAGCTGATGCTCAAGCATTAACTGATAATTCAGGTAATCCACAAAAGGTAAGAGATAATATTATTACTGTAATGCTTGATTACTTATCAATTGGACTTGATCCAGAAAAAGTAACATTTTTTATTCAATCAGAGGTAAGAGCATTACCTGAAATAACAGCTTACTATATGAATTTAGTAACACTTCCAAGACTTCTTAGAAATCCAACTGTAAAATCAGAAATTACAATGAGAGGTTATGATTCAGAATCAAAAGGTATACCTGTTGGATTTGCTAATTATCCAATTAGCCAAGCTGCAGATATTACAGCATTTGATGCTAATATTATACCTGTTGGTGATGATCAACTTCCAATGATAGAGCAAGCAAGAGAAATAGTTAGAAGTTTTAATGGAACATATAATAAAGAAGTTTTAATTATGCCTGAACCAAAACTTCCAGATAATGAAGCTTGCTTAAGACTTCCAGGTTTAGATGGAAATGCTAAAATGAGTAAATCACTAAATAACTGTATTTATTTATCTGATGATTCTAAAACAGTAAAAGAAAAAGTATTTAGTATGTATACAGATCCAAATCATATTAAAGTTGAAGATCCTGGTAAAGTAGAAGGTAATATGGTATTTACTTATTTAGATGCTTTTTCATCTGATGAAGACTTTAAAAAGTATTATCCAGAATTTAATAATCTAGATGAACTTAAAAAAGCTTATTCAAATGGTGGAATTGGTGATATGAGAATTAAAAAATTCTTATATGAAGTAATTGAAGAACTACTTACTCCAATAAGAGAAAAAAGAAAAGAATATATAAATAAAATTCCATATATTGTTGAAGCTCTTGAAAAAGGAACAAAAGAAGCTAACGAAAAAGCTGATGAAGTTTTAGATAGAATAAAAGATGCTCTTGGAATAAGATATTTTAATAAAGAATTTATTGAAGAACAAACAAAAAGATTTAATGAAGAAAATTAATACATTTTTTAGAAAGTAATACATGTGTATTACTTTCTTTTTATTTAGGATAAAATATGATAAAATAATCAATATGGAAGGTGATTATGATGTATTATTTTGATTATAGTGCAACAACTAAAACAGATAAAAAAGTTTTAGAAAGATTCACTGAAGTATCACAAGAATACTTCGGTAATGCAAATTCATCATATGAGTTTGCAAGAAAATGCAAGAAAGTTATTGATGATACAAGCTGTATAATCGCCGACTACTTTGGCGTTTTACCTAATGAAATTATTTATACTTCTGGTGCAAGTGAAGCTAATAATTTAGCTATCAAGGGAACAGCAGAACTTACAAATAAAAAGCATATTATTACAACTAAGATTGAGCACTCATCAGTTGTATCAACATTATCTTATTTACAAAGTAAAGGTTATAAAGTTGATTTCGTAAATATGACTGATGAAGGAACTGTTGATATAGAGCATTTTAAAAGCTTAATAAATGACGATACTTTTTTAGTTACAATGTGCGCTGTTGATAGTGAACTAGGTATTAAGCAACCTATTGAAGAAATAGGTAATATTTTAAAAGATTATGATGACATAATTTTCCATGTTGATATAACTCAGTGTGTTGGAAAAGTTCCAGTTAATTTAGATAATATTGATCTTGCATCATTTTCAGGACATAAAATTTATGCTCCAAAAGGAATAGGTGCTTTAATTAAGAAAAATACTGTTAAATTATCACCACTTATTCATGGTGGTAAATCAACAACTGTTTATAGAAGTGGTACTCCACAAAACGAACTTATTGCATCACTTGGAAAAGCATTTGAAATATTAATGCCAAATGTTGAAAATAACATGAAATATGTTCAAGAGTTAAACGATTATTTAAAAGAAAAATTAAATGGTATTGCGCTAATTAATTCAACAAATAAGTCTATTCCAAATGTTTTAAATATAAGTATTCCAGGTGTTGTAAAACAAGATATACAAAACTATTTATCAGATAGAGAAATATATGTTTCACTTAATACTGCATGTAGTTTAAATACTGATTATTCTAAAGTAGTATATGAACTTTATAGTGATATGGATAGGGCTAAATCATCAATTAGAATTAGTTTATCTTATTTAACAACAAAAGATGAAATAGATTATCTTGTTGATAATATAAGAGGGTATTTAAATGAAAATAATTAAAATAACAGCTTCTTGGTGTCCATCTTGTTTAATAATGAATGGTATGATAGATGATATTATTTCTAAATATAATTTAGAAATGATTAGTTTAGATTTTGATTTAGATCAAAGTGAAGTTGAAAAATATAATGTTGGAACTTTGCTTCCAGTACTTATTAAATTAGATGATAATGATAATGAAATATCAAGAATAAAGGGAGAAAAATCAGAAAAAGAAATCGTAGAATTTATAGAAGGATAAATGTTTTATGAAGAAGTATATAACGCTAATTATTGCACTTATTTTATTAATTACACCAATATATACTAAAGCTTTATCTGTTTCTAAAAAATCAAATGAAAAAATCTATTTATTTTATGGAAGAGAGTGTCCTCATTGTGAAGAACTAATGAAATATTTAGATGAGTTATTTTTAGATAAGAAATATAAAGATGTAAAGCTTGAGAAATATGAAGTGTGGCATAATAAAGAAAATAATAGTAAGCTTGTTGAAGTAGCGAAGATTCTTAAAGAAGATGCTGTTGGGGTTCCATACATGGTAATTGGAACAAATGTTGTTCAAGGATTTTCTGATGCAAATAAAGAAGAAGTAAAAGCCATTATAGATTTTTACCTTTATGAAGAATATTTTGATCCAGCAGGTGACTATTTAAATAAAACTGATACATCAAAACTACCAACTTTAAAATATGAAAAAGAAAATAAAGAAGAATATGATGTTCCGGTTTTAGGTAAAATAAATGCAAAAAATGTATCTTTATTATTAGTATCAGTTATTATAGGTGCAGTTGATGGATTTAATCCTTGTGCTATGTGGATACTACTTTTCTTACTTAGTTTACTTATTTCAACTAAAGATAGAAAGAAAATGTGGATACTTGGTTTAACATTTATTTTAACTAGTGGAATTGTATATCTATTATTTATGCTTTCTTGGTTAAATGTAGCTAAATATACATCAAGCATTATTGTAATAAGATACTTAATAGGTGTATTTGCTTTAGTATTTGGATCTATTAATTTATATAGGTTTATTAAAACTTTAAAAGAAAAAGATGTTGGTTGTGATGTAACTGATGCTAACAAAAAAAGAAAAATAATGGATAGAATAAGAAAAGTCCTTGATCAAAACAAATTACTTTTAGCAGTTCTTGGTATTATGCTTTTAGCAGTATCAGTAAATTTAATAGAACTATTATGTTCACTAGGTCTTCCTGTTATGTATACAGAAATACTTGGTTTGAATAATTTATCAACTCTTGAGTATGGCTTTTATATGTTTATATATATCTTATTCTTCTTAATAGATGATCTAGTAATATTTATTATTGCTATGAAAACATTAAAACTTAAAGGTATATCAAATAAATATATGAAATACTCACATCTAATAGGTGGCTTAATAATGTTAATCATAGGTCTTTTAATGATAATTAAACCATCTTGGTTATTATTTAATTTTTAAAATAATGCTTTAAACTTAAAGCATTATTTTTTTGTAAATAATAATAATAGATTAATTGAATATAAATAGATTTATTGTTATAATTTAAACATAATAAGGGATTGTGAATAGTATGAAAAAGAAAAATGGTTTTACATTAGTTGAACTTATTGTTACTTTAGTAATCTTAATTGTCTTAACTTTAATTGCAACAAATATTATTTTAAGTCGTATAAATAAAACAAGACAAGAAGCCTTTTTAGATAAAGTAAAAATATATATTAAAGGCTTAGATGCTGATGTTATGGATAACAAAGAATACGATGAGTTTAAGGTATATAACTTTCCAGGATATAAAATAAAAGCTGTTGATGAACAACCTGATGCTGGCTTCATTATGAAAAATGAAGATAATGAATACCGTGCTCAAATATGGAATAACAAACTTGAAAAATGTGCAGTAAAAGGTTTTTCAGATACCGATGTTAAAATATCTAAAACTATAAAAAATAAAGCAGACTGTGTATCAAGTTATGCATCAGCTAATAATGTTATTGGACAAAGTATATATAATTTATTTGGTATTGAAATGAAAGATTCTGATGGAAATGATGTTGTTATTAAAGAATCTTGTTATACAGTTAATAGTAGTGGACAAATAACTGACTATGATGCTGACAAATGTGGTTATATTTTTATAACTCCAGATAAAATAGATGGTAAGGATATAACAGGTTTTAATACTGATTTTTATAATAATTTAAGAAATAAGGATGTAACTGACTTTTATATAGCTAATGTTCCTAAACTTACAACAATCCCATCTGGATTTTTATCAGGCAATTCAAATGTTAAGAATATTATGATTTATGGAAATCCTTTATTAACAGAAATACCTGCTGGATTCTTATCAGGTGATAGAAATCTAGATAGTGTAAGAATAATAAATAATCCAAACCTTACCACTTTTGCTCAAGGTAATTTCTTCTTCAGTCAAACAGATCATGGATTTATTAAAAAAATAGAATTTGCTGATTTACCAAAACTTTCTACTTTCTCAGCTGTATTTGCTTATGTAGATTTTGAAGAATTTATTTTAAGAAATATTGGTGAGGACTCTGGTGATGGAATTCAAATAAAAGATAATGCATTAACAAACAATATAGGAGTTAATAACGCAAGACTTATTATTGAAGATAATAAAGGTTTATATTATGGTTCTGATGGTGCTATGTCATCATTCTATGCTGCAGATCACGATAAATCCAGTATAAGTTATGTGTCTATTAAAAATAATAAAAGACTAGATCTTTTATCATATAGTTTTCTTTGTAATGTTAAATATAATAATGCAGAAATATATATTGAAAATAATGACTCTTTAACAGGTATTAGAAATAGTGCTTTTATTGGTGATGGTACTATAAAAAAATTAATTATTAAAAATAATAAAAATTTAACAGGATTTGGTGAATCTGCATTAAGTGGTAATACATCAAATGGTGGACTACAATTTGTTAATGGCGATTTAATTATTGAAAACAATGATAGCCTTGCGGAAATAACTAATAGTGCTATGGGTGGTTTAGCAGGAACAATTAATAAGTTCTCAATATCAAATAATAAGAGCTTATTAACATTTACAAATGGAGCCCTAACAAATGATTCTAATAACAAACCAAATATAAAAGAATTTATTGTTAAAAATAATGCAAAATTATCAATTATTGACAATGGTACAATTTCTAACTATAAGATTGATAAGGCAGTATTTGAAAATAATGCATCTCTTGATAATTTATGTCGATATAGTGCCTTTTCAAATAATGAGATAAATGTTCTTGATTTGTCCAAATCACAATTTACTACAGTTGAACCATCATGCGGAATATATAATAATTCAATAAATACCTTAATACTACCAACAACACTTACTAACTTTACACCAGGTCATTTAACAAGTGGTGTTAAAAAAGAAGTATATGCGGGTGGGCCAAATAAATGCGCACTTAATAACTATTTTATAAATTATAATCCAGATGGATCAATAGCAGGATATAATGTTAATCCATCAATAGTGCCTGTTTGTGATTAAAAGCTATACATATAATGTATAGCTTTTTTTCTTTTCTTGATTAAAACAAGATTAAAAGTTAAAATAAAATTATAGTAGGTGAATGTAAAATGGAATTAGTACCAAAACTTGTTCTTGCTAAGAATTTATATTTTTCACTATCAACTGTTAGAAATCAACATCACTTTAAAATGAGAGATATTGATTCACTTGATGCAAGAAAAATAAAGGGAAAAAAATATATATTAGTTAAACTAAATAGTGGTAGAACTTTTACAACACCACTTAGAGAATTTAAACTAAATAAAAAAGGTAAAATAGCCTTAGGAACATTATCAGTTTTAACTGCAGGAACAATTGCTGCATCAATTGCGGGTTTTAAATACACAAAAACTGATGATGGTAAAGTAAAAATAACAGATGAGAAAGTTTATGCAACTGCAGAAGATATATTTATTGATGAAGATGATAATGTAGTTGATTATACTAGTGATGAAATAAATTCAGTTGAGTATATTGCTAATGAAGAAACTGTAACCGATGAAGTTACTTTAGCGGAGGCAATGGATATTGATGAAACAACTAGTGTAGATGAAACTCAGTATATAGAAAATGAATATAGTAATATTAGAACGTTATCCGTTGAAGGAGATTCAACAAGAGGTATTGATGCATATAATAGAATAATAGATAACTATTATGATGATATTGTTAAATATGGTGAAATGTATGGAATAGATCCTGCTATTATTGCAGCTCTTATGATGGAAGAAGGCGGAACTACATATGATCCTAATGCTGAAGAAAACATGGGAGCAATCGGTTTTGGACAAGTAAGTTCTAGTGATTGGAATAATCATGAGTTTAATACATATAACTTTATAACTGGTGAATATGATTATTACAAACTTGATGTAAATGACTTAAAAAATAATCCGACAAAACAAATCGAGGCAATTGCAAGAATGCTTCAAGAATCAGCTATTAGGTACCATGGTAATTTCTCAGCTATAACTGTTTGTTATAATCAAGGCTGTGGAACAGTTGCTAATATTACAAATAATTTAATAAATAGTGGTGATTATTCATCATCTATGGATGTATACAATAATGAAAATGCTTTATTAATATTTGAAAATGATCCATATACATATGGAAATAAAGATTATACAAATAGAATTGTTACATATTTGGATGAAATATTAAAAAATGAAGTATTTGGTAGTAGCGTTGCTACTATTAAACTTCCAGATGGAAGTGTATTTAATTACGAAACAAGTATTCAAAATGAACTATCAAGATAGGCAAATTAGACAAATATTTAATGTTTTGATATAATAGCGAAAGCAGGTGAATAATATTTATGCAAATTAATAGTGTAGATTTAAAAAGTATTGCTGTTAGAACTAGTCAGTATCCAGAAGATAATCTTCCAGAGTTTTTACTTGTTGGAAGAAGTAACGTTGGTAAATCTAGTTTTATTAACACTTTAATAGAAAGAAAAAACTTTGCACATACATCAAGTAAACCAGGTAAGACAACAACACTTAATTTTTATTTAGTTAATAATGAGTTTTATATCGTTGACGTACCAGGTTATGGCTTTGCTCTTGGTGGAAGAGAAAAACAAAAGAAATTTGGTATGATGATTGAAGAGTATTTAAAAACTAGATCTTCAATGAGAAAAGTATTTCTTTTAGTTGATTATCGTCATAAACCAACTGAAGATGATGTTTTGATGTATAACTTTTTAACTTATTACAATATTGATGTTGAAGTTGTTGCAACTAAATATGATAAAGTAAATAAAAGTGGAAGAGCAAAACAAGATAAAGTAATTAGAGAAACTTTAAAACTTCCTGAAGATAAACCATTTATTCCTTTTTCAACTATAACTAAAAAGGGAAAAGAAGAAGTTTATAGTATTATAGAAAGTAAATTATAATAAATAAAGCTAGATAGTAAACTATCTAGTTTTTTATATTGTTAATAATAATTTATTTAGTTATAATTAATAATAGGTGATAGTATGAAAAATAGTAAGGCTTTTACACTAATTGAACTTATAGCTGTACTTGTTATTTTAAGTTTATTAACAGTTATAGCAGTTCCAGCTATTTCTCATTTAATAAAGAGAAATAAAGATAAATCATTTAATACAAAAGTAAATGTAATTATTAAACAAGCTAAACAATATTCATATGATAATGAAAACTTTTTAAATGGTAGTAACAAAAAATACGATGGTTATGTATGTAATACCATAACTGTAGGAGAGTTAAAAAATCTTGGTTACTTAGAAGAATTAGAAAAAGAATCAGGAACTAATAAAATAACTGATCCTAGAACTAATGAATCTATGGAAAACTATACAGTTATGCTTTATATAAAAAGTAATACAACAGGAACTGGTACAAATAAAACTGCTGGTGCCTTGGTTGGAACTATAAAAAATATTGATAAATGTGAATCAAGTGGAGACATATTTATTTATACAGGAAGAGAAGAAGTTTTTACTGCAGCAACAGCGGGAAAATATAAAATTGAAGCCTGGGGTGCAGAAGGTGGATCTGCAAGTAAAACATACCGTGGTGGATATGGTGCATATTCATATGGTGAGATAACTCTTGCTCAAAATGAAAAACTATATGTAAACGTTGGTGGCCAAGGTGGAGTAACATTACAAGCAAATGTTATAGAACTTGGTGGATATAATGGTGGAGGAATTGCTGTTAATGGTAATTCTGACTCACTAAGTTTAAATGTTGGAGCAGGAGGTGGAGCATCGTCCGTTGCTTTATCATCTGGACTACTTAGAAGTTTTGAAAATGACCCATCACAAGTTATTATTGTAGCTGCTGGTGGAGGCGGAGGAAAATATTACGCCGATAGATACCATGCAACCGGTGGAGATGCTGGAGGAATTGCTGGTGGCGATGCCAAAGACTTACAATGGTATGATAACTACGGTCGCGGTGCATCTCAAACTGCAGCCGGTTGTAATTCAACTGGTGGAAGTTGTGGTTCATTTGGTGCATCTAACTTACCAGGTTCTCCAACACCAACAACTGGTGGTGGCGGAGGCTACTATGGTGGTTCTGGTGGACAATATGGTGGAGGCGGAGGCTCAAGCTATATAGGAAACTCTAGATTAACTAATAAAGAAATGTATTGTTATAACTGTACTGAATCATCAGATGCATCAACTAAGACAACTTCAACAACGTGTGTTGAAGCTGATGCAAAAATAAACTGTGCTAAAAAAGGAGCAGGTGCAGTTAGAATTACTCACGTTGAATAGTTTAACTAATTTGACTTTTTAAGTTATAAAGGTTAGAATATCAAATGCTTTTATAAATGAAAGGAGGAATTATTATGAAAAAAACTGTATGTATAATAGGTAAACCTAATGTAGGTAAATCAACTATTTTTAATAGATTAATTAAAGATAAAAAAGCTATTATTATGGATGAACCTGGTGTAACTAGAGATAGAATATATGGTACAGCAACATATAATAATAAATCCTTTCTTTTAATTGACACAGGTGGTATTGAAGTTGGTAATAATAACTTTAATGAAGATATTAAAGCTCAAGCAGAACTTGCAATAGATGAATCTGATTTAATACTATTTGTTGTTGATGGAAAAAATGATTTAGATGCCAATGATTACTTGATTAAAGACATGCTTTTAAGAAGTAAAAAAGAAGTAATTGTTGTTGCAAATAAAATTGATAATGATAATAGAAAAGATAATATTTATGCATTTTATGAATTAGGTTTTGAAAAAATCTTTCCTGTAAGTGCTGAGCATAATTTAGGTTTTAGAGAATTACTTGATTATGTAACAAGTAAAATGACAGAAACTGAAGAAGTTATAGATAGTAATTTAAAATTTGCTATTATAGGAAGACCTAATGTTGGTAAAAGTAGTTTAATTAATGCTTTATTAAATGAAGAACGAGTTATTGTTGGAAATGAAGCTGGAACTACTCGTGACGCTATTGATACAGTATTTAATTATAATGGTGAAGAATTTACAGCAATTGATACTGCTGGTATGAGAAAAAAAGGTAAAATCTATGAAAATATTGAAAAATACAGTATCATTAGATCTTTAAAAGCTATTGAAAGATCAGATGTATGTGTTATTGTAATTGATGCAAGTGAAGGCATTATCGAGCACGATAAACATATCGTTTCATATGCTGTTGATGCTGGAAAAGGAATTGTTATATGCGTTAATAAGTGGGATACAGTTGATAATCAAAATGAAGCTATTAAAAAATGGAAATTATTAATAGAAAATGAATTTCAATTTGTACCATATGCTAAAGTTGTCTTTTTATCAGCAAAAAATAAAAAGAGAATTCATACCCTTATGCCTGAGGTAATAAGTGCATATGAAAATAACCATAAGGAGTTACAAACATCACTTTTAAATGATGTTATAACAGAAGCAACATCACTTCATCCAGCTCCATCATATAAAAATAAAAGATTAAAGATATACTTCGTAACTCAAACTGGAACATGTCCTCCTAAATTTACATTTAATGTTAATGATAAAGGACTTGTACATTTTAGTTATGAAAGATATTTAGAAAATAGAATTAGAGAGAGTTTCGATTTAACTGGAACTCCAATACAATTACAATTTAAAAATAAGAGTGATAGATAGGAGAATATAGAAATATGAAAACATTTACAAGTTTAGATGCATACCTTAAAGAATTTAATTTAACTGAGGATGATATATTTAATATTAAATTTGCCCAACCAGGAATTGCAGTTGTAAGTAGACTTGGTGAAAGGACTAATGAACCTTACGATGGAGCCATTTATGAACCACCAAAAGATACTCCTGAGTTTAGAGAAGAAATAGCGGCTGATTATTCAAAAGGTTATGAGATTCAAGCAGATGAAAAAGGAAATATAACTGTCTTTTCATTTTATACACTAAAAAATCCAGACAGAAAAAAAGTATTTGCTGGTAGAGCTATTGAAAAGGTATTCTTTTTATATGTTGGAGGTCTTTTAAATTACGCTAAAGAAGAGCAAGAAAAAAAAGATCCTAATCAACCAACAATAATTACTAAATTACCAAGAAAAAAAGATTAAACATTTTATATTAAATAAAATGTTTTTTTTATGTCCATTTATTGCATTATACTTATATTTTTGGTACTATATTTATAGTAAAGTAAGGTGTTTAAGATATGGATACTAATAATGAAGAAGTAAAAGAAAATAACATTGATTTACTAGTTATCACTGAAGAAGATGATTTAGTAGTTGATGCTATACCAAGTGAAGATGAAAGTGAAACAATTGCACTTAATGGTGTAAGTGGTAAGTAGGTTATAAATATGGAAAAGCAAATGGAAAGACAATACGAAATAAATGATTTCTTAAAAACTTTATTTAGTTATAAGGTTGATAATAATACTGAAATAACACCTGAAGTTGTTTCTAGTTTTTTGTATACTTATGATCTTTCACCTGAAGAATTAAATTATACATATCGTAATATTTATCCTTACTTTGAAAAAGATTTTCAAAATACAAAAACTAAAGTTCATGAAGATCCAAGACAAAAGAATTTCTTACAACTTAGAACAAGAAATAAATTTAATGATAATAATTATATAAAAATGTATATAAATGTTAACCCAACATACATCTATAATGTTGTAAAACAAGTAATAGATTTTTTAAATGCAAATGGAATAGATCACAACTCAAAAGTAAGTTCTAGTCCAAGAAGTGATGGATTTGTTGTTAGATTAAAAAATGCATCTGATGCTAAAGCATTAGCTGATTATATTAATAATGATCAATCACTTGTAAGTGTTATAAGAAAACCTATACCTTTTATGTTTAGAGATGGTGTTGTAGGTTTATCATATGATAAGAATTTATCATATATAACAGTTTTAACTAATTTAATAACTAAATATATTAATAGTAAAGAAAATGCAAGTGAAATATCATATAAAGATTTCTGTCAGTTCCAAAGAGATAATATTTATAATATTTTCTCAGCTAAAAATAAACTAGCTGGTTTAAAAGAATTAGTATCAGGCGATGAATATAAAAAATCACTTGGTAGAATCAGAACTATTAGTAAAGCTTATATGGAAGAAGATTTGTTATCAAATTATTTAAATGTGTATAATGACTTAGCATTATCTACAATTGAAAATGATGAAAGTAAATATTATCAACTATATAATGGATTTACTAATACAGAACTTCAAAAGAAACAAGTAGCATCAATTACTGATCTAGTTTCTTTAGTTAAAAAAGATACTATTAATGAGAAGAAAGAATTAATAGATGATTATATTTTATATGCATATAATACATATAAGAACATAGATACTGTTAGAAAACAATTATTTGAATTTCAAAAAGGTCATTATAGCGCTATAACTAGAGATCAAAATTTTAGAGTAAGACTTGCTGATCTAGATGAAGAAGATTTAAGAACTATTACCAATCCAAGTATTGATAAATATATTAAAGATGTTTTAGCAAAAGAACTTAATGTCGAATCCGGTGAAAAAGGAATCGATAAATATCAAATATTTATTAATGCTTGTAAGGCAACATATCAAACTCATGGTGTTGAGCAACTTAAAAAAGCAATAGAACTTGCTCTAACTAACAGAAACTATCAAGCATTTACAAATCAAAATGGTGGCTTTAGAAGAGAACTAATAAAATATGTTTTACCTGAAGAAGTTATTAATTTTGTAAATGAAACAATTGAAAAGAATGTTAAAGTAAGAAATACATCAATTCCACTTCATGAAGAGTTTACAAATATATTTGTTGCACTAGTAATGCCAAATGAATCAATGTATAAAGGTTTAGCAGCATAAATGCTGTTAAACCTTTTTATATTTAATTCATATATTTATAATAGGGTGATATATAGTGGGATTAAGTGATTCCCTTTTTGATAAAATAGAAAAGAAAACTAATGTAGATAAGAAAACCATTTATGAACTTGCAGCAAAGTTGCAAAATGGACATATGAAAGATGAAAAAACTATAAGAGAAATAATTGACACTTTATCAAAGATGACTGGTAAAAAAGTATCTAAGGAAACATCAGATAAAATTGTTAGTAAAATAAAAAATGATGAAGTACCTAAAAAGGTTGATAAATATTTTTAAATTAAAAGCAACGAATAATTTCGTTGTTTTTTTTACAAAAATATTATTGTAATAAATTGACTTTAATTTATTAAATAGATATACTTATATTATATATAATAGGAGGTATATGTATGCCTAAGTATAAAAATAATAAAAAGGGATTTACTTTAGTTGAGCTTTTAGCAGTTGTTATAATTCTAATAATCATTATGACAATTGCAATTACTACTGTAAATAAACAAATGGAAAAAACTAGAAAGAATGCATTTGTTGCAGATGTAAATATTTTTATAAAAGCTGCACAGCAAAAATATTCATCTGATAGATCTAACCATGCTGCTGGTGAAGATTTATTTCATAATGCTATAGAGGGAAAAGTTTGCTATTCAATAGATCAACAATTAATTGGTAAATACGCAGAAAAAACAAGTGAAAGTTATACTGGATCAGTTGAAGTATGTTATGGTGAAGAATGTGAATATGCAATTAAAGTGTGGGCAACAGATGGAGAACATTATGTTGACGGGGCAACATATTTTAGAGATAAAAAAGATATCAAAAAGAAATATACAACTGATTATCCTTTAACTTGTGGTGTTGAAGCTTTAGGTGGCGGTGGAACAGGTGGAGACTTACTTACTGCTGAATTCGAATCTAGACCTGAAGAATATAAAATGACAATTGTTAAAGATGGTGTATATTCCCTAGAAGCTTGGGGAGGACAAGCAGGACGTTACATGGAACTTCGTGGTGGTTATGGCGGATATGCATATACTGAAATTGAACTTCATGTTGGAGACACACTATACATTAATGTAGGTGGAGCTGGAGGCGATTATAGTTCTGTTACTGGATATGGTAAGGGAGGCTATAATGGCGGTGCTAATGGAGCCAGTAATAGACATGCAGGTGGCGGAGGAGCTACTACAATAACAACAAAACCAGGTTTTCTTTATGATAATGTACTACCAGATTATGTTTATTTAGTTGCAGGTGGCGGAGGAGCTAGATCTGGTTCAGAATGCTGCTGCAATGCCATGACAAGTGGAAATAGTGGTGGAGGAGCATGTGATGAATCAAATAGAATTTGCCAGTCTAATCACAATTACGGGAAAGCGACATACCCTGGTGCTGGTGGTGGGTTTAGAGCTCAAGCTTCAGATATAGGTTGTGGCTATCCATCAGGTGGATCAGGTTATATTGGTAATCCACTAACAAAAAATGGTGTTATGTATGGTTATAATGCTACTGAAAACACATCTGCAAAAACTAAAACTATACCAACTACAAATATAAGTGAAAAACCAATCTCTGGTTATGCTAAACAGGGTGCAGGTTTTGCAAGAATAACTTATATAGGAACATTTACTAATCAAGAATAAGTAATATTATAGAAATATAGAAGAAAGTGGTGTTTAAATTGAATAAGAAAGGATTTACTTTAGTAGAACTTTTAGCAGTTACAATAATACTTATAATTATTACAACTATTGTAATATTTACCGTTAATAAACAAATGGAGAAAAGTAGACTTAATGCATTTTTAGATGAAGCTAATGTATTTGCTAAAGCTGCTCAACAAAAATATTCAACAGATAGAACTACCGAAGCCATTTCAGAGGATTTATTCCATAATGCAATAAAGGGGAAGGTTTGTTATTCAATTGAACAACAACTTTTAGGTAAGTATGTTGAAAAACCTAATAGTAAATATACTGGATCAGTTGAAGTATGTTATGGACTTGACTGTGAATATACTTATAAAGTATGGATTACAGATGGAGAACATTACATTGATGGACAAACTGAAATAAATGATTACAATGACATAAAAGAAAAATATACAACTGAGTATCCTTTGACATGTGGTGTTGAAGCTGCTGGTGGTGGAGGATCTGGCGGAGACTTACTTACTGCAGAGTTTAAATTTTCAGGATCTCAATATGAAATGACTATTGCAAAAGATGGAGTATATGCTCTTGAGGCTTGGGGTGCTCAAGGAGGACGCTTTGGAGAAACACGTGGAGGATATGGCGGATATGCTTATACAGAAGTTGAACTTCATGTTGGTGATAAACTTTATATTCAAGTTGGAGGCCAAGGTGGTGTAAACGGTGTTGGAAATCCAGGTGGATATAATGGTGGTGCAGATGGTCAAGGTTCCGGTGGCGGTGGAGCAACAACAATTGCAACCAAACCAGGATTCATATATGATCCTATATTAATTGATTATGTATATATCATTGCCGGAGGTGGCGGCGGAGTTGCAAGATGGTGCTGCTGCTGTGGTGGAATCTCTAGAGGATTTAATGGTGGTGGATACTGTGCAGAACCTTCGCCTAATAGAGGTACTATTTGTCAAGCTGGACATAGTTATGGAAAAGCTACTGGCTACGGAGGCGGTGGAGGATATCGTGCCCAAAGTAGCCAAGTTGATAGTGATCATCATATGGGTGGATCTGGTTATATTGGTAACCCACTTACAAAAAATGGCATCATGGCTGGATTCAACGTTCCAGAAAGTACTGCTGCAAATACAAGAACTATTAGTACAACAAATGTATCAGAAAAACCTATATCACAATATGCAAAACAAGGTGATGGGTTTGCAAAAATAACTTATATAGGAACATTTAGTGACCAAGAATAAAACTATATAAAGAATAAACCATTGAAAGTGGTGAAATATAAATGAATAAAAAAGGATTTACATTAGTAGAGTTACTAGCGGTTATGACACTTCTTCTTGTCATAATCTTCTTTGGTTTTAGAAATTTTATTAAATCTTTTGAAAAAAACAGAATGAAAACATTTTTATCTGAAGCTTTAATAATTTCAGAAGGTGCTCGAAATAAATATGCTGATGATAGATTAAATGAAGTTAATATCCAAGATGCATATTTTGGATCATCTGAAACTAGTACATGTTATGTATTTGAGTCAGCTTTAAAAGATAAATATGTATCTAAGTATAGTTACAAATATAGTGGATCTGTTGAAGTATGCCATGATATAGATTGTGACTATGATACAAAAATATGGCTTACTAATGGAGAGTTTTATTTAAACGGAGTAATAACTGATCATACATTAAAAAATACTGTAATAGATTATAAATTTAATGATAATAATTATTTAACTTGTGGAGTTTCATCTAACACACTAAATCCTGCATATGCAATTGACTATACTGGTAAAGAAGAAACAATTACTATTATAAGAGATGGTGTATATGCTTTAGAAACATGGGGAGCTCAAGGCGGACATAGAGGAACATATCGTGGTGGATATGGTGGATATGCATATGACGAAATAGAACTTAGTGTTGGTGATAAACTATATGTAAATGTTGGCGAACTTGGAACTGATACTAAATCTGGTTATAACGGCGGAGGACCTGTTGGAAGTAATAGATCTGGTGGCGGAGGTGCAACTACAATTGCTGGTAAATCCGGTTTAATCAGTTCACCAATTGTTCCAGATTATGTTTATAATGTCGCCGGAGGTGGCGGCGGTGCTACTAGTTATTGCTGCTGCTGTGGTGGATATGAAACTGGATATAGCGGTGGAGGAGCCGTTAGTGAAAGAAATATAATCGGACAATCTGGATATAGCTATGGAAAAGCAACAGGCTACGGAGGCGGTGGAGGATACCGTGCACAAAGTGGTGATAATGGTGATGGTCGTGGACTAGGTGGATCTGGTTATATTGGTAATCCTCTTACATATAATGGTGTGATGTATGGGTTTAATGTTCCTGAAAACACTGGTGCAACGACCAAAACATATTCAACCACTAATGTATCTTCAGAACCAATATCACGATATGCAAAACAAGGTAATGGTTATGCCAAGATAACATATTTATCTGAATTTAGTATTAAATATGATTTAAATGGTGGTACAGTTCAAACACCTAATCCAACATATTATAGTCACACAAGTAGTGCTATTACTTTAAATAATCCAACTAAATATGCATATATATTTGATGGTTGGTTTGGAAGTAATGGACCTGTTCCACAAACTAATTTAACTATTCCATCTGGTAGTGTTGGTAACAAATTCTACACAGCACACTATGTACCAGTTGAATATTCAATTACGTATAACTTAAATGGTGGATCATTTGGTGAAAATGCCACTCATCCATCTACATATAATATTGAAAGTAGCAATATAACATTAAGTGAACCAAAGAAAGATGGTTATGTATTTATTGGATGGACAGGAAGCAATGGTGAAGATCCACAAAGAACTGTAACCATTTCAAATGGAAGTTCAGGTAATAAAACATATACTGCTGTATTTGAAAAGGTATATACTGTAACACTTGATTATAATATTGATAACTATACATTTGCATCTGATGGTTCATATATGGATTCAGGATTAATTCTTGATTTTGATAATAATTATAATATTAACATGGATGTAAATATACCAACATCTGGTAAGCGTTATTTACTAATCGGAAACTATAATACATCAAGGCAATTAAACTTAGAAATTACAACTGGTAATAATGTAAGAATCTATCAAAGTGGGGATAGAGGAAATACTGGCGCAATTACGATTGGTGAAGATGCAAACTTTGTATTTGATTACACAGCTGCAAGTAAAGCATATAATGCAACGTTTACAAGTGCATCAACTAATGCATCAAACTCAGGTTCTTTAAGTCAAACTGGTTTTTCAACGGCAACACTTAGACTTGGTCAGGATATGCGTGGTGGAGCAACATTTACTGGATATAACCTAAAAGGATTAAAAATAACATCAGGACTTACAATGAGTAAGCTTCCAACAAATGTATCACTTCCTGGTTCTAACTTTGTTGGTTGGTTTACAAGTAAAACTGGAGGAACTCAAGTTACATCATCAACTGTTCCAGCTTCAGAAAGTGTTACTTACTATGCTCGTTGGAATTAATTTATAAAGTTAAAAAACTTTTAGATAGTTAATCTAAAAGTTTTTTTATTGCATAAAAATAAAGATATATACATAACTATTATTAAATGAAAGAGGTTATAAAATGAAGAAGAAGGAAATTATAGAAGCTATCTCTAAAAGAGGTGGTGGGGAAATATATTTAGGTGTAGTTGGCCCAGTTAGATGTGGTAAATCTACATTTATTAAAAAGTTTATTGAAAACATGGTAGTGCCTAATATTGAAGATGAGTTTACTAAAAAGAAATGTTTAGATGAAATTCCACAAACGGCTGAAGGTAAAACAATTATGACAACAGAACCAAAATTTGTACCTTCTCAAGGAGCAACTATTAATGTAGATAAGTTTGAAACTAATATTAAATTAGTTGATTGTGTTGGGTATATTGTTCCAGGGTCAAATGGTTTTGAAGATGAAAATGGTAATCCTAGAATGGTAAAGACTCCTTGGTTTCAAGATGCTATTCCATTTGTAGAAGCAGCCGAGCTTGGTACACAAAAAGTAATAGAGGATCATGCAACTATTGGAATCGTAATTACAACTGATGGATCTTTTGGTGAACTTAAAAGAGAAAATTATATAAATGCTGAAGAAAAAATCGTAAATGAACTAAAAAATATAAATAAACCATTTATTATTGTTTTAAATTCATCATTTCCAAATAAAGAGGAGACAATTAATTTAAAAAATGAACTAGAAGTAAAATATGATACCCCAGTAATTAACTTAAATATTGAAAATATGAGTGAAGCAGATATAACAAATATATTAAGAGTTTCACTAGATGAGTTTAAAATAGAAGATATTCTATTTAATATGCCTAAATGGATAAGTGAACTACCAAAAGAAAATGAGATAAAATTATCTTATTTAAACAGTATTAAAAATACAATAATAAGTGTTGATAAATTAAAAGATGTAAAAGATATAATAAGTAATTTTGAAAATAATGAATATATAAAAGAAGCATATATTAGTGAACTTAATCCATCAACTGGTATTGTTAAAATAAATATCGAAGAAAAAGAGAATTTATTTAGTGATGTTATTTCTAATATAATAGGAGAAGATTCCATATCTCAGTCAAAACTTATAAGTATATTTACAACATATAAAGAAACTAAAGAAGAATATGAAAACACTAAAAAGGCTATGCAAATGGCGATTAAAACGGGATATGGCATAATATATCCAGAACTTAAAGATATGAAGCTTGGAACACCTGAGGTTATTAAACAAGGTTCTAGATATGGAGTAAAACTAAAAGCTGTTGCATCTAGTATTCATTTAATGAAAGTAGATGTAGAATCTACATTTGAACCTATCATCGGAACTGAATCTCAGAGTAAAGAATTAATAGATTATATTATGAAAGATTATAAAGATAATCCAGAAAATATTTGGCATAGTGAAATATTTGGTAGAAGCTTAGAATGTATTGTTAAAGAAGGTATTCAAGCTAAACTTTCTTTAATGCCAGATCAAACAAGAAATAAACTATCTCAAACAGTAACAAAGATAGTTAATAAGGGTTCAAATAACCTAATAGCATTTGTATTTTAGTTAAGTAAATGTATATCACAAGTAAATAGAGTGTTATATTGATATAAATTTCCCTAAAAATGGAACATTTTTCTTGTATTTTTTCCAAGATTTTGCTAATCTTAATATGTAAGGGTAATGACCCTACAAGATAATAAATCTATGGGAGGTATTAGATTATGTCAAAAACTGAATTAGTTGAAATCATTGCTTCAAAAGCTGGTTTAACTAAAGCTGACGCTGCTCGTGCTTTAGACGCTGCTATTGAAGGTATTACAACTGGTCTTAAAAAAGAAGGAAAGGTTGCTTTAGTTGGTTTCGGAACTTTCTCAGCTAAAAAAAGAGCTGCTCGTGAAGGTATCAACCCTCTAACAAAAGCTGCTATCAAAATTCCTGCTAAGACTGTTGCATCTTTCAAAGCTGGAAGCAAATTAAAAGACGCTTTAAATTAATCTAATAGCAAAAAACTAAGCTTTACGCTTAGTTTTTTTGTTTAATTGAATATATATATAATAAGTGTTATTCTATAAATAATAAAGGACGTGTTGAAATGAAAGAAAAGAAAACCCGCATATTACTAATATCACTTATTTGTTTAGTAGTTGTTTTAGGAGTAGTATGCACAATTTTGTTAATTAACAATAATAAGAAAAATAAAAATGATGACAAACCTAAGTCATCTGAAAAAATAAAAAAAGATGATAGTGTTTTACCTGATGATAATACTAAGCCAGATGATACAACTAAACCAGATGAAAAAGATTTAGCTACAAATGTGTTAACAATTGATGAAGAAAGATCTATTATGAGTGTAATAGGTAAGTATTATTTTAGAGTATTATCATGGTATGGAAAAGATCATAAGTTTACTGATAATAAAGTAGATGGACTTATGGGTTATCTACTATATAGCTATATGGTAAGTATTGATGGAGATAACTATATTGAACATTTTGACACAAATGAAAAATGGACATTTACAAAACAGCAAGCTGATTCATATTTTAAAAAAGCATTCAATATGACTCCAAAAAAATATGAAGACATCTTATGTCCTGAAGATAATGAAGTTTTAGTTATCTATGATGATGTTAATGAAAAATTTATATTTGATGATAATCACCCAGGTCATGGACTTGCTCCAATAGATTATCTTGATTATTACATAGCTTCATCAACAAAAAAAGATAATATTTATACTGTATCCATAATATTCTTATATGGAAATGAAATGGATGGTTATTATATAAATGATCAAGAATTAGATCTCGAACTTGATGACGCAGAAGATTATGCAAAAGCATATAAGTCTTACTTCAAAAATAATATAAAGAAATACTTAGATGTTCCAAAATACACTTATGTATTTGAAAAAAGTAATGGTAACTATTTTATAAAAGAATTTAAATTAGAAAAATAGTGATAGATTTAAAAATCCATGAATATCATGGATTTTTTTATTAAATATTTATCTTCAATCAGTTAATTAATTATGTTATAATAAAAACATCTAAAAAAAGAGGGAACGTGATACTATGGACGACTCTAGAAGAAAAACTTTACTTATTACTATTTTTATATTTATTCTTATAACAGCAACAGCTATATTATATTTTACATATACAAAGGATGTTAAAACTGTTAAATCTAATAATGATTCTGAAATTAATAATAAACCTACTAAAAAAACAGATGAAGAATTGATTATCGAAAAAATAAAAAAATATAACTTAATTGCTTTAAGATACTATAAAAATGATCTATCTTTTAAGAAGAGTGAAGTAACTGAAGCAATTAGTTATTCTGAACCAATGGGAGAGTTACTATTTGCATATGTAAGTGATCATGGAAGCTTAAATAGAGAAGCTGCAGATAAACTATATAAAGATTTATTTGGATATGCTCCAGAAACTATGATTCCATATGTTTGTCCACTTGATAATGAAGAACTATTATCTGTTGATGATTCTAAAGAATTATATTATATAAATGAAAATCATCCATGTCATGGTGGTAGAACATATGATTATATTGATTTAAAAATTATAGATACTAAAAAAACAGAAAACATATATGAAGTATCTGTTGCTTTCTTATACGGAAATAACGCTGATGGATTTTATATAAATGATAAAGAAATAGATCTACCTTCTTCTGACGAAAAAGAATATACTGAAGAAGATTACATAAAAGCTTATAAAGATTTCTTTAAAGAAAAAACAGATTTTACTGATGTAGAAAAGTATACATATACATTTGAAAAAGAAAATAACAATTATATTTTAAAAGAATTTAAAAGAACAATATAATGTATTGAATTAAATAACTTTTTAATATATAATACAAGCAATTTATTAGGAACTGGTGAAGAGTTTGGAACATTACTTTATAAACAATGAGAACTTAAAAAGCGAAATAAATAAACTTAGTTATTCTTATGATAACTATGTTTTTTCGTTTTTAAGCGATAATGGAGTATTCTCAAAATTAAAGATAGATTATGGTAGTAAGTTTCTGCTTGAAACTTATTTAAAAGAACATAAAGAAAAACCTAAGTCATTTTTAGATGTTGGGTGTGGATATGGTTACATTGGTATTTGTTTGTCTAAAATACTTGGTATTAAGGGAACACTTATTGATGTTAATAAACGAGCGGTACATTTAACTAAAAGAAACATTGAACAAAATAAAGTTGATATTGAAGCATTTTTAAGTTCGTGTTATGAAAATGTAAAAGATAAATATGATCTTATTATTACAAATCCACCAATAAGAGCAGGGAAAGCAGTACTACTAGAAATATTGGGTGAGGCAAAGAATCATCTTAATAAAAATGGTGAGTGCTGGTTTGTAATGAGAAAAGATCATGGGGTTAAATCAATGATAAAAACCTTAGAAAATTCATATATTTGTGAAATAATTGACAAAAGTAAAGGTTTTTATGTCGTAAAGTTAAAAATTAAGGAAAATCCGTTGACAACAGACTGATAAACTGATAAAATCTTAAGTTGGTGACATGTCTGTTTTTAGAAGAAAATCAATCATGTAAAAAAATTAGATATTGGGGTGAAATGCGTGGCATATAAGGTTCAAAAATTTGGAGATTACACAGAAAGAAGAAATTTTTCTAAAACAAAAAATACTTTAGAGTTACAGGATTTATTGGAGGTTCAAAAGAAGTCTTATCAAGAGTTCCTTGAAAATGGAATTAAGGAAGTTTTTGATGAGCTTTTTCCAGTTGAAAGTTTTACTGGAAATATCTCACTTGAATTTGGAGATTATTCTTTTGACTCACCAAGATATTCTGTAAAAGAAGCTAAAGAAAGAATGGTAAACTATGCTGCACCTTTAAAGGTTCAAGCTAGATTATTCATTCACGAAACTGGTGAAGTTAAGGAACAAGAAATATTCTTAGGCGATATGCCTTTAATGACTGAGGCCGGAACATTTATCATTAACGGAGCAGAACGTGTTATTGTTTCACAATTAGTTCGTTCTCCATCTATTTATTTCAAAAAAGAAATAGATAAAAATGGTAGATTAATTGTTTCAGGTGAAGTTATACCTAATAAAGGTACTTGGCTAGAATATGAACTTGATGCAAGAGATGTTGTTTATGTAAGAATTGATAGAACTAGAAAAGTTCCTGTTACAACATTCTTAAGAGCATTAGGTTTATCTAATGATGAAGATATCATTAGTGTTTTTGGTGACAATAAATATATTCAAAATACTATTGAAAAAGATTCAACTAAAAATACTGATGAAGCTTTAATCGAAATCTATGAAAAGTTAAGACCTGGAGAACCAGCAACACTTGATTCTGCTAAGAACCAATTAGTAACTAGATTCTTTGATAGATTTAGATATGACTTAGCAAAAGTTGGTCGTTATAAATTTAATAAGAAATTAAATGTTGTTGATAGACTTTTAGGTTGTACACTTGCTGAAGACATTAAAGATGGTAAGAAAGTACTTGCTAAGAAAGGTACTTTAGTTACTAAAGATGTTTTAAAGGAAATTAAACCTGCATTTGCTAATGGTTTTAATTTAAAAGAAACAATTACTAACGAAGAGTTAGATGAATATAATAAAATTCAAACAGTTAAAGTTTATAATAAAGAAAATGAACAAGAAATTATCAATATTATTGGTAATGATCAATCAACTGATACTAAACGTTTAACTATTCCTGATGTTTATGCATCTGTATCATATTATTTAAATTTACTTGATGATATTGGTAATATTGATGAAATCGATAACTTAGGAAATAGACGTGTAAGACAAGTTGGAGAATTAATCCAAACTCAATTTAGAGTAGGTATGGCTCGTATGGAAAGAGTTATCAGAGAAAGAATGACAACTCAAGAAATCGAAACTGTTACTCCAAAAACATTAATTAATATTAGACCAGTAACTGCTGCTTTAAAAGAATTCTTTGGTTCATCTCAATTATCAAAATTCATGGATCAAATTAACCCAATTGCAGAGTTAACTGATAAGAGACGTTTATCATCTCTTGGTCCAGGTGGACTTTCAAGAGATAGAGCAAGTATGGATGTTCGTGACGTTAACCCATCACACTATGGTCGTATTTGTCCAATTGAATCTCCAGAAGGACAAAACATCGGCCTTATTACATCACTTGCTGGATATGCAAAAATAAATGAATATGGTTTCATTATGACTCCTTATAGAAAAGTTAATAATGGAATCGTATCTGATGAAATTTGTTATTTAACTGCTGATGAAGAACAAGATAATTACATTTCTCAAGCAGCTATTCAACTTGATAAAGATAATAGAATTGCTGATGAAAAAATTATCGTACGTATTAATGGTGACAACGTAATCGTTCCAAGAGAACAAGTTGATTACATTGACGTATCTCCATCACAAATCGTATCTATTACAACAAGTTGTATTCCATTCCTTGAATACGACGATGCACACAGAACATTAATGGGTGCAAACATGCAACGTCAAGCAGTTCCACTTTTACAAGCAGAAGCTCCAATTGTTGGAACAGGTGTTGAATATATTGCAGCTCGTGATTCAGGATCAACAATCGTAGCTAAAGCTGATGGTGTTGTTGAATATGCTGATTCACTAAAAATTATTGTTAAAACTGCAAAAGATAAAGATACATATTATTTAGCTAATTATGAAAGAAGTAATGCAGCTTCTTGTGTAAATCATGTTCCTATTGTTAAAAAAGGTGACAAGATTCATAAAGGTCAAGTTATTGCTGATGGACCATCTACTAAAAATGGAGAACTTGCTCTTGGTAAAAATATGACTGTTGCTTTCATGACATATAATGGTTATAACTACGAGGATGCTGTTATTCTTAATGAAAGATTAGTAAAAGATGATGTTTATACATCACTACATATAGATCACTATGATATTGAATGCCGTGATACTAAACTTGGTCCAGAAGAAATTACAAGAGACATTCCAAATGTTGGAGATGATGCTCGTAAGAACTTAGATGCTGATGGTATCGTAAGAATTGGTACTGAAGTTAGAGAAGGCGATATCCTAGTTGGTAAAGTTACACCAAAAGGTGTACAAGAACTTACTAGTGAAGAAAAATTATTACATGCTATCTTTGGTGAAAAAACTAGAGAAGTTAGAGATACTTCACTAAGAGTTGAACACGGAGCAGATGGTATTGTTCATAACATTAAAATTTATACTAAAGAAAATAGTGATGAACTTCCTGCTGGTGTTTCAAAAATTATTCGTGTTTATATAATTCAAAAACGTAAGATTCAAGTTGGAGATAAGATGTCAGGTCGTCATGGTAATAAAGGTGTTATTTCACTTATTTTACCAGAAGAAGATATGCCATTCTTACCAGATGGTAGACCAGTTGATATCATGCTTAACCCAATGGGTGTTCCATCTCGTATGAACATCGGACAAATCTTAGAACTACATTTAGGTATGGCTGGTTCTAAATTAGGTGTTAAATATGCATCTCCAGTATTTGATAGTGCAACATGGGAAGATATTAAAGAAGAAATGAAAGAAGCCGGTATTGACGAAGACGGTAAAACTATTGTTTACGATGGACGTACTGGTGAAGCATTTGATAATAGAATTGCTGTTGGTGTAATGTACATGGTTAAACTACACCACATGGTTGATGATAAATTACATGCTCGTGCAACTGGACCTTATTCACTAGTTACACAACAACCATTAGGTGGTAAAGCACAATTTGGTGGTCAACGTTTCGGAGAAATGGAAGTTTGGGCACTATATGCTTATGGTGCTGCTCATGTACTACAAGAAATATTAACAGTTAAAGCCGATGATATCGTAGGTCGTGTTAAAGTTTACGAAGCTTTAGTTAAAGGTAAAACAGTTAACCAAGCTGGTGTACCAGAATCATTTAGAGTACTTGTTAAAGAGTTCCAAGCTTTAGGCTTAGACATGCAAGTAGTAACTAATGATGATGAAGTAGTTGACTTTAAAGACCTTGAAGAAGATGACGGCGATGACTTAAGAATTAATGAACTAGAAAACATTGCTACAAATGTTGATGAACCAGAAGAACCTATGGATTCTGATGAATCTGATGATTATGAAGATGATGAATTTGATGATGAACCAGATTTAGATGACCTAGAGTTTCCTGGTGATGAAATAGAGGAGGGTGAATAATTATGATAGATGTAAGAAATTTTAAAGGTATCAAAATTGGAATTGCCTCTCCTGAAAAAATTCGTAGTTGGTCTTATGGTGAAGTTAAAAAACCAGAAACTATTAACTACAGAACTCAAAAACCTGAACGTGACGGACTTTTCTGCGAGAAGATTTTTGGTCCAACTAAGGACTACGAATGTTCTTGCGGAAAGTACAAACGTTTAAGATATAAAAATGTTGTATGTGATAGATGTGGTGTTGAGGTAACTCAAAGTAAGGTAAGACGTGAACGTATGGGTCATATCGAACTTGCTGCACCATGTTCACATATTTGGTTCTTTAAGGGTGTACCTTCTAAAATGGGTCTTGTTCTAGATATGTCTCCAAGAGATCTAGAAGAAGTACTATATTTTGTTAGTTACGTTGTAATTGATCCAGGAACTGCACCACTTGAGAAAAAACAAATATTATCTGATAAAGAATATAGAGCTTTCTATGAAAAATACGGAAACAGCTTTAAAGTAGGTATGGGTGCTGAAGCTATCCAAACATTACTTAAAGAAGTTGATGTTAAAAAAGAAGTAGAAGACTTAAGAAAAGAACTTGAAAGTGCAACAGGACAAAAAAGAATTCGTCTTGTAAAAAGACTTGATTGTTTAGTTGCATTTGAAGAATCAAATAATCGTCCTGAATGGATGGTTCTAGATGTTCTTCCAGTTATTCCACCAGATTTAAGACCAATGATTCAACTTGATGGTGGAAGATTTGCAACATCTGATTTAAATGATTTATATAGAAGAATTATTAACAGAAATAATCGTCTTAAAAAATTACTTGAATTAGGTGCTCCTACAATTATCGTTCAAAATGAAAAACGTATGCTTCAAGAAGCAGTTGATTCACTATTTGATAATGGTAGAAGAGGAAGAAGTATAACTGCTGCTGGTAATAGACCACTTAAATCACTATCTAGTATGCTTAAAGGTAAACAAGGACGTTTCCGTCAAAACTTATTAGGTAAACGTGTTGACTATTCTGGTCGTTCAGTTATCGTTGTTGGACCAAACCTTAAAATGTATCAATGTGGTATTCCAAAAGAAATGGCTCTTGAGCTATTTAAACCACATGTTATTCATGGTCTAGTTGAAAGAGATTTAGCTCACAATATTAAAGGTGCTAAAAAGTTAATTGATTCAAGAGATGAATGTGTATGGGATGTTGTTGAGGATGTTATTACTGAACATCCAGTAATGCTTAACCGTGCACCAACTCTACATAGACTTGGTATTCAAGCATTCGAACCAAAACTTGTTGGTGGTAAAGCAATTCGTCTTCACCCATTAGTATGTACAGCATTTAACGCTGACTTCGATGGTGACCAAATGGCTGTTCACGTACCACTTTCTGAAGAAGCTAAAGCTGAAGCAAGACTTCTAATGCTTGGTGCTAATAATATTCTATCTCCAAAAGATGGAAAACCAATCGTTACTCCTTCACAAGACATGGTTTTAGGTAACTACTATCTAACTATGGAAAAAGCTGGAGAAGAAAACGAAGGTAAAGTTTATAAAAACCCTAATGATGTTTTAATGGCTTACGAAAGAAGAGAAATTACACTTCATACAAGAATTGCTCTTCCTGTTGATTCATTTAGACATAAATTATTTGTTGATGAACAAAAGGGTAAATACTTAGTAACAACTGCTGGTAAGTTAATCTTTAATGAAATCTTACCAGATTCATTCCCATACCTAAATGAAGGTACTAAAGACAATATTGAAGGATTTACTCCTGATAAATATTTACTTGAAATGGGAACAAATATTCCAGAAGCTATTAAAGAAATGCCACTTGTTGCTCCATTTGCTAAAAAGACTTTTGGTAATATCATTGCTCAAGTATTTAAAAGATACAAAACAACTGAAACATCTATAATGCTAGATAAATTAAAAGATTTAGGATTTAAATATTCTACAATCGCTGGTATTACAGTATCTGCTGCTGATGTTATCACAACAGATAAGAAAGATGAAATTGTTGCTCGTGCACAAGAAGTTGTTGATAAAATTAATAAACAATACCAAAGAGGTTTAATTACTGATGAAGAAAGACACGAAGCTGTATGTGCTCAGTGGAACAAAGCATCAGACGAAGTTGCAGATGACCTTAAGAGAATATCTGAAGAAAATCCTGATAACCCAATATTCATGATGATGAATTCAGGTGCTCGTGGTAATATCGGTAACTTTAGACAACTTGCTGGTATGCGTGGTTTAATGGCTAAACCAAATGGTGAATCTGTTGAAATTCCAATCCTATCAAACTTCTTTGAAGGATTACACGTTTC
Source organism: uncultured Erysipelotrichaceae bacterium (assembly GCA_902786275.1). Taxonomy (GTDB): domain Bacteria; phylum Bacillota_I; class Bacilli_A; order RF39; family UBA660; genus RUG13160. The sequence goes on from CADACC010000002.1 coordinate 49,695, forward strand.
AGAATTCTTCTTATCAACACATGGTTCTCGTAAAGGAGATGCCGATACAGCCCTTAAGACTGCTGACTCAGGATATTTAACTCGTCGTTTAGTAGACGTTGCTCAAGATATTTTAGTTAGAGAAGAAGATTGCGGATGCACTAAAGGTGTAGTTGTTAAAGATTTAATTAATGATAAAGATGGTTCTGTAATTGAACCTTTAGAAGAACGTATTTTAGGAAGATTTACTGCTCAAAAAGTAATTAATCCTGAAACTAAAGAAGTAATTGTTGATAAAAATGAAATGATTACTGAAACAATTTGTTCTAAGATTAAAAGAGCTGGAATTAAACAAGTTGAAATTAGAAGTGTTCTAACTTGTCGTACAATTAATGGTGTTTGTCAAAAATGTTACGGACGTAACCTTGCAACAGGTAACCTTGTTGAAACAGGTGAAGCTGTTGGTGTTATGGCTGCACAATCAATTGGTGAACCTGGTACACAGTTAACAATGCGTACATTCCACTCAGGTGGTGTTGCCCATGGTGGTGATGCGGATATCACTCAAGGTCTTCCAAGAGTTGAAGAATTATTCGAAGCACGTACACCAAAAGGTAAAGCTACTATTGCTGAAGTTGCTGGTAAAGTTATTTCAATTGAAGAATCTGGTGGAAAACACAAGATCATGATTGAAAACGAAGCTGGTGTAACTGATCAAACTACATTATATAATCAAAAAGTTATTGTTAATGTTGGTGATGAAGTTGTTGCTGGTCAAAAACTTACTCAAGGTGTTATTTCACCTAAAGAGTTACTAGCTGTAACAGACCCACTTACTGCACAAGAATATATTATTAAAGAAATTCAATCAGTTTATAAATTACAAGGTGTTGATATTTCTGATAAACACGTTGAAATTTTAGCTAAGAGAATGATTAATAAGATTAAGATTATAGATGGTGGAGATACAGAATTCGTTGAAGGATTAACAGTATCACTAAGAGAATTTGCTGATGGAAATAAACCAGTAATTCTAAATGGTGGTGTTCCTGCAACAGGTAGACCAATAATGCTTGGTATTACTAAGAGTGCTCTTGAAACTGATTCATTCTTATCTGCTGCATCATTCCAAGAAACTACAAGAGTTTTAACAGATGCTGCAATTAGAGGAAAAGTTGACTATCTACAAGGATTAAAAGAAAATGTTATCATTGGTAAGTTAATTCCTGCAGGTACTGGAGCAAGACAATATGCTGACATTGATCTACTTCTAGAAAAAGAATTCTTAGATGATGATCCTAGTGAAAAATTAGAAGAAAAATTAATGGGTGATGATTCAATAGCTGAGGAAACTCAAGTTGAAGCGGAACCTGTAGAAGCTTAATTAAAAAATGAAGAGTTTACTAATTATTTAGTAAACTCTTTTTATGTGTTGAATATTTAAATTACATAGACTATAATTTTAATATAATAGAAGGAGAAAATTATGGAAGAAGAAAAAAATGAAAATGTTGTTGAAGAGGTAACTGAATCAGTTACTACTAATAAGAAAAAGAAAAATCCAATAATATTAATAATAATTCTGCTGGTATTAATAATACTTGGTTTAACAGGTTATATATTAATAGATAAAGGAATTATTTTTGGAAAGGATTCCAAAGAAAGTAGTAGCAAAAAAGATACTAACAAAGATGAAAAACCTACTGATAAGGAACCAGAAAAAGAACCAGAGAAAGAGCCTGAAAAGATTTCTTATCCTACTGAAAAGTCTACTGTAGTTAATACTAGTGGTGGAACTGGTTTTGATGAGTTTACTTATAAAATAGGTAATTATAAGTTTATAGTTACTGAAGAGTTCGAAGAAGAATATATTTTTTATGATGTAACTAATAAAGATGGAAAAGACATAGCAACATTTAAAGGATCACATCCTGATGGAGCTACATTCGCATTTAATAGTGATGGTTCTGTTTCTTATCTTGATGCTTACAATAAAAATAAAGAATGTTATACATATAAAAGATTTAGCTATGATGGAAAAGAAATAAAAACAACAGAGTGTGTTGAAACAATTGTAGATAATTATCTTATTTTAAAAGAAAATAATCATATTAAACTTAAAACATACGATGGTAACTATGTTAAAGATTTTGACTTTGATTTGTCAAAAGGTAATTACACACTTCACTCAATGCTATCTGGTTGGTTCACTGATGAAGGCAAAAAAGGTATTTACTTAGTAATTGAAAATAAAGATATTGAATACGGAGAATCAGGTGCTGGACTTGAGTATTATTTTGAACCATCTACAGGAAAAGTAGGTACTATAAAAACTGAAGGTATTGGTGGTTATGCTAAACCAGTATTATACCTATATCCTGAAAAAGAAACTAACGTTAGTGTAAGCTTTGAAAATCCAAATCTGCTTACCACAACATATCCTAAATTTGTAAATAGCTGGAATGTTACTGCTAAACCAAATGGTGATTTATTTGACTCAAATGGTAAATACTATTATGGATTATACTGGGAAGAAAGTGGATCTACTAAAGTAGATTTTATTGAAGGATTCTATGTAACTAAAAATAATGCTATCAAATTTTTAGAAGATAAATTATCATTTATTGGACTAAATGGTAAAGAAAGAAATGAATTTATCATGTACTGGCTTCCAATATTGGAAAAAAACAATAAGTCAGTAGTATATTTTGAATTAACTAAAGAAAGAGATTCTTATAATAAACTTAACATTTCTCCAAAACCAGACTCATTACTTAGATTAGCAATTCATGTTAAGAAAGTAGATAAGAAACCAAATAACATGAAAGAAGAAAAACTTACAAGATTTGAAAGAAAAGGATTTACTGCTGTTGAATGGGGCGGAGTAATCCATAATTAATGTAAAGTATTTGCCTTTAGTTTAAGGCAAATACTTTTTATATGTGTAAAAGTATGTTATTCTTTATATATAAAATAGAGAAAGTAGGTTTAAAAATGGCAACTGCTAAGAAAACTACTGCAAAGAAAACAACAAAGAAAGCTCCAGTTAAAGCTACTCCTAAAAAAGTAGGTCTAACAGAAGAAGATAAAAGAGCTTTATGGCTTGCAATAACAATTATTGTTGTTCTAGCTGGATATTTTGTTTTAACGTACTTTGCATAAAAAATCCTTTATTTTAAAGGGATTTTTTTATTTACTCATATTTTTTTTGATATAATAACAAGTAGGTGATAAAAATGACTATAACTGATAATATGACTAAAAAAAATTTAAACTTATCAAAATATGCAACACTTGATAAAGATGCTATTAGATACTTTGATCAAAAAGAAGATATACGTACTCCTTTTTATCATGATATAGATAGAATTATATATTCTTTATCATATACAAGATATATGGATAAAACTCAAGTTTTTTCATTTAATGAAAATGATCATATTTCTAAAAGAATGATTCATGTACAGTTTGTAAGTAAAATAGCTAGAACAATTGGAAGAGCCTTAGGATTAAACGAAGACCTAATCGAAGCTGGTGCTTTAGGTCACGATTTAGGTCACGTTCCATTTGGTCATGTAGGCGAGCATATATTAAGTAAGATAAGTGAAAAACATAATGAAGGTTGTTTTAATCACAATGTTCAAAGTTTTAGACTTTTATATTTTTTAGAAAATCATGGAAAAGGCAATAACATTTCTGTTCAAGTTCTTGATGCAATAATATCACATAATGGTGAGTTTTTAATGGGTGAATATAAACCAGTTAAGAAAACAAAAGAAGAGTTACTAAAAGAATATGAAGATAGTTATAAATCAAATAACTGTAATTTAATTCCAATGACACTAGAAGGTTGTGTTGTTAGAATTAGTGATTTAATTGGTTATATTGGAAGAGATATTGAAGATGCCATTAGACTTGGCATTATAACAATAGATGATATCCCAGAAGATATTAAAAATACCTTAGGTACTACAAATAGTGAGATTGTAAATACTATTGTTTTAGATGTAATAAATAATAGTTTAGATAAACCTTATATTAAGTTAAGTGATAATGTATATAATGCAATAAAAGATTTAAAAGATTTTAACTATAAAAATATTTATGCAAAAGCAAATTCAAAAGAAGCTATTGAAAAATATGAACTTATGTTTAATAGACTTTTTGATAAATATTTGGATGATCTCAATAAAGAAGATGAATCATCTATAATATATATTGCATATTTAAACGATATGTGCGAAAAATATAAATTAGAAAATACAAATGAAAGAATAGTAATAGATTTCATCGCTGGTATGACAGATGATTTCTTTATAAAGGAATATAACAAGTATTTTAAAGATTAATAAAGGAGGGCAAATATGAAATATAAAACAATAAAAGAAAAAAACTATAACTTACAACTAATAGATGTACCTAATTTTCGTAGTTGTCATTTTGCATTAATTTTTAGAGATGATTTTGATCCTAAAAAAGCTGTATGTTATGCATTATTATCTGATATGATAACTGATGCTAATAAAGACTTACCATCAAGTAAGTATGTTTTAAGAAAAATGGAAGACAACTATATATTAAATTTCTATGGTTCTTTTTCAAATGTAGGAAATAAAATGCAAACATATATTGTTTGTGACTATGTTGATCCAAGATACATTAGAGAAGATAATTACCTAGATAATGTATACAAGTTTATTTTTGACATGCTTAAAAAACCTCTTGTAAAAAATAATGTATTTGATGAAAAATTATTTAATTTAGCAAAAAGAAGATTATTAACTGATTTAAAATCTTGTAAAGATGATAATAACTTCTTAAGTATCAATAAAGCATTAAAGTTGTTTGCACCATCATCACCAACAAGTTTTCACTTATTTGATATGATTGATTTTATTGAAAACTTAAAATGTGAAGATATGTATAAATACTATGAAGAATTAATAAAAGAACATGTAGATATATTTATAACTGGTGGTCTTAATAATGGTAAAGAAGAAAAACTAATTAAAAAATATTTTCCATTTAAATCAACTAAAAAATTAGATCGAAATGAAGTTATTAATCATAATTATCGTATGATTCCAATAAAGAAAGTTGAAAAATCAAAATTTAAACAAAGTACTATTGTTACAATATATAATGTTAATAATTTATCTATGTTTGAAAGAGAATTTGTTGCATCATATTATTTAAATATTTTAAATACTGCAAATCTTAACTCAAAGCTATATCAGTATTTAAGAAATGAAAATAGCTTATGCTACACTATAAACTCTTATCCAATTGATAGAAGTAATATATTAATAATTAAAGTTACAGTAAAAGCTGGGGAAGAAAGAAAAGCACTTAAATTAATCAAAAAAGCTTTTAGTGATATGAAAAACAAAATATCAAATGAAGAATTTGTAAGAGCATATTATGCTTATGAAAGTTCTTTAAAAGGTATGGTTGATAGCATTGGAGCTATAAATAGATTATATATGAATATGTATTATGGCGGTTTTTCAAATTATGATATAAAGAAAAAAGAATTTAAGAAAGTTACGATTGATGACATATATTCTTTAGCAAAAAAAGTAAAACTAAATACAGTATATGTTTTAAAGGGGGATATAAATGAAAGAAATCAAGATTAAGAGTTCTAATGAATCAATATATACATTTAATGCCCCAACAGGACTTCCTGTTTATATGTGGGTAAATAAGGATAAAACTAATGTTCATATGACCTTAACAGTTAAATATGGATCATCCGGTATAAATTTTACATGTGCAGGTGTTAAATATAGTGTTCCAACTGGAACAGCACATTATCTTGAACATATAAAATTTAATATAAAAGATCAAGATGTATCTAAACTATTTTATGATTTAGGCTGTGATTCAAATGCATATACATCACTTAATGAAACATCCTATGAAGTATACGCTAATACAAATTTAAAAGAAGTATTAAAATTACTTTTAGATTTCGTTTATGATAACTATTTCACAAAGAAATTAGTTGATAATGAACGTGGAATTATTCTTGAGGAATGCAATTATGGAAAAGATGATCCAGAACATGAATTTTACAGAAGAAATGTTGAAAGTTATCTTCCTAAAAGTACTCATAGAATTCCCGTTATAGGTTATGAAAAAGATATTAAAAGTATAACGATAGATGATATTGCATTAATTCATGATTTTTTCTATCGACCTGAAAATATGTTTTTAACCATAACAGGAAACTTTGATAAAGAAGAATTAGAAAAGGTAATAAATGAAAACGAAAAAGAACGTAAGTTCAAAGATATAGGTAAGATTAAAATAAATTTACCTAAAGAATCCAAAAAGATGTTGGAAAAAGATTTTGTTATTGAATCTGACAAATGTTCTAACACTTTAGGTAAATATATAATTAAATCAATGCTTAGTGATTTTAAAGGAAAAAGTAAAAAAGAAGTGCTTGTTAGTTTAAGAGCACTTATTAATGCAAACTTTGGACCAACAAGTGACTTTTATGAAAATGTTATACAAAATGGTCTAGCAACTAAGTGCCGTGCATCTGTTACTTTTGATGATGATGTTGTTGGTATTTTCTTTAACGTAATAAGTGATAACCCTGAAAATATATTTAATTTAATTGAAGAAAAATTAAATAATATGGATATTACTAAAGAAGATATAAGTAGAATTTTAAAGAAGAATATAACTTCATCAATTCTTAGATATGATAATATCTATGAAGTTTCAGGTTATATAATTTCATCTATTATTGATGATGGTCAAATTAATGATGATAGATTTGAAATATTAAAAAAACTTACACCAAAGAAAGTTATGGATATATATAAGTGTGTTGATTTAAGTAATAAAATGACATCTATATTAAAACCAATAAAAAAAGAAACTATTAAAAAATAGTTTCTTTTTATTTTTAATATTATCTGTTGTAGAATTCAACGATTAATGCTTCATTGATATCTTGGTTAAGTTCAGATCTATCTGGATATCTTACATAAGTACCAGACATTTTCTTATTATCAAATTCAACAAATGCAGGTTTAGTATTATTAGCTTCTAAAGCTGCTTTAATTGCTGGATGTTCTAATGAGTTTTCCTTAACGCTTACAGTATCACCAGGTTTAACTATGTATGATGGAATATCAACTTTAATTCCATTTACAAGAATATGTCCATGGTTAACAACTTGTCTAGCACCACGACGAGTATTAGCAAGTCCCATACGGTAAACAACATTATCAAGTCTACTTTCAAGAAGTCTAAGTAGGTTTTCACCAGCAATACCGCTCATCTTTTGAGCTTTTTCAAAAGTTCTACGGAATTGTTTTTCATTTAAACCATACATTAATCTTACTTTTTGTTTTTCTTGTAATTGGATACCATATTCAGATAGTTTATGACGTCTATCTGCACCATGTTGTCCTGGAGCATAAGGTCTTTTAGCTGTTTCTTTACCATTTTCTAGTAAAGAAAAGTTTAAACGACGAGCTTTTTTGTATGCAGGTCCTGTATATCTTGCCATAAAATAATTTCTCCTTTCATTATATTTGCACATAACTTAAGGGTTTGTTATTTCTTAAAAATAGGGAGTTTACTTATAACTGTTCCTTAGGGCAGCCCTAATTACTTAGTTACCTTAAATATTTAAGGATATAAACACATTAATTTTAATGAAACAACGCTGCCAAATGTAATTGCATTAATATTATACAATATATTCGCTAAAAGTCAAATAAATACTGGTTATAAGGTAGTTTATAATATATCTATATAAATATTATTCTAAAAAAATATTACTTCATTATAGAATATTTAACTCATATATGTTAAAATGTATAAGAAGGTAAGTGATTATATATGGGTAAGACAACACAAATACTTTTAACAAGTTCATATATTCTTGTTGGTATAATTATTATAATCGCTGTGCTTATTATCTTTAAAAATAAAAAGAAAAAAGCTTTTGCTCAAGAACTATCTGATCTTGAAAGAGATAAAAATTTAATTATTTCTGCTCAAATACTTGCTGAACTAAATAAAGTTGAAAGCTTAATAAATAATGATCTATTAAAAGAAAAATTTAATAACTGGAAAGAACGCTTTAATAAAATTAAAGATGTTGATCTACCTAAGATTACTGATAAACTTATTAACTTAGAAGAGTTATTTCAAACTAAGAATTATCAAGAACTTAAAGCTGGTATTACAGATTGTGAGCTTGAAATAACTTATTTAAAAACAAAAACAAATTTCTTACTTGATGAAATAAAAGAAATCACATTAAGTGAAGAAAAAAATAGAGAAGCAATAATCAAACTTAAAACTGAATATCGTGAAATTCAAAACAAATATAAAACTAATAAAAATGATTATGTTGATGTTGCTAAACCTTTAGAACTTCAATTTGAAAATGTAGATAAATTATTTCAAACATTTGAAATGGCAATGGATCAAAATGCTTATACTGAAGTAGGTAAAATAGTTAAAGCAATTAGCAATTCTGTCGGTAACTTAAAAGAAGTTATTGAAGAAGCTCCAGTTATTATCATGCTTGGAAAAACTGCTATTCCTAAAAAAATAGAGGATATTAAATTAATTGCTGATAAACTTACTAAAGAAGGCTACAATATTGAGTATTTAAATATTGAACACAATGTTAAAGAAACTGATAAAAAAATACAAGATATATTCCAAAGATTAAATGTTTTAAATATTGAAGATTCTGTATTTGAACTAAAAACAATGCTTGATTACTATGATTCATTATATTTCGATTTTGATAAAGAAAGAACTTCAAGAAAGTTATTTGAAGGTTATATTAGATCTATATTACTTAAAGTAACTAAATTAGAAAAAATTAATAATGATATATATCGAAGATTAGATGATATTAAATATAGTTATGATTTAGAAGATAGTGAAGTCCAAGTTATTGAAAACATTAAAGATGAGTTAATTGATATAAGATCTAGTTATGATAGAGTAATTAGTATGCATCGTAATCATACTTTTGCTTATTCAAGACTAAATAAAGAAATGGAAATCATTAATAGTAAATTAACTAAGACTGAAGAAAAGTTAGAAATTGCTTTAAAAACACTTAGTAGTTTAAAAGATGATGAACTTAGAGCTAAAGATCAATTAGATGAAATAAAAGACATTTTAGTTCAAGCTAAGAAAAAATCTAAAACTTATAAATTACCTGTTATTCCTAAAAACTATTTTGTTGAACTTAATGAAGCATCAATGGCTATAAACGAAATGGTTAAGGAACTAGAAAAAAGACCTATTTCAATTAAAACTTTAAATTTAAGAGTTGATACTGCAAGGGATTTAGTTTTAAAGGTATATAACACAATTAATGAAACTATTAAAACTGCTAAAATGGCAGAGCAAGCCATAGTTTATGGAAATCGTTATAGACCAGTTAACAAAGAGGTTGATTTTGGACTTGCCAAAGCTGAAAGTTTATTCTTAAAAGGTAACTTTAAAAATAGTTTAGAACAAGCAATTATATCAATAAATATAATTGAACCTGGAATACATGAAAAACTCATGAATGAGTATAATTAACCAATACCAAAAGGTATTGGTTTTTTATTGTATTAATGTTGATTTTTGTAGTAAAAAGTAATAAAATATTGCAAACATTTAGGAAGTGGGGGTGTAAATATGGAATCTGGATTTAGTTATAATAATGATGAGTATGATTATGCTATGAGCTTACAAAGATTATTAAGAAACTATAAACATGAAAAAAATAAGCAAGAAGATTTAAGAGCACAGTGTTTAATAACTAAAGCTTTTATGTATGCCATGGTAGCTCATGATAACGTCAGAAGAAAAAGCGGAGAAGCATATGTTACACACCCAATTGCTGTAGCTTTAGGACTTGAAAAAAAACAAGCTGATTATCAAACAATATGTGGGGCTTTACTTCATGACACAATTGAAGATTGCGACTGGATTACAAGGGAAACAATAGAAAAAGAGTTTGGTGAAAATATTGCAACCAAAGTCTATGGTGTTACAAAAGTATCAATTAAAGATGTATCTGACAAAAAACATCAGATTATATTAACTCAAAATAAATTGGTTATATCTATAATTGAAGACTTAGGAATTATTGAAATTAAAATCGAAGATAGAAAACATAATATGTCAACAATAAATGGACATAAAGATCCTAAAAAGAGAAAAGAAATAGCAGCTGAAACACTTGATATATATGTTCCACTTGCAAGACATTTTGGTCAGTATAACGATAAAGAGTTACTTGAAGGAATGAGTTTTAGAATTCTTCATCCTCATATAGATAAAAAAATAAGAGATATGAAAAGTGAGTTAATTTATGGTAATAAAGAACTTAGTAAACTTTTATTTGATTTACAGTATGATGCAAGTCCAAGATCAATAAAAAAAGAATTAATTAAACAAGGAATTAATGTTTACGATGTTGAGTATAAACTAAAGGAAAATCCAGGAATTTATAGACAATTAAAAAAAGGGAAGAAATTTGATAAAATCCCTGACCTTATGACATTTATTATCAAAGTTGATACTGTTGATGATGTTTATAGAGCTCTTCAAGTAATAAATAAGAATTCAGTTCCTATTAATGAGGGTGAATATCAAATGAAAGACCATATATCTCATCCTAAGTATCCATATTATAGAGCACTTCATACATATAATATTGTTGAAAGTGAAGGTAAAAAATATTTATTACATTTCCAAATTCAAACAATGGAAATGTGGAGAGAATCAGTTGATGGTATAGCATCAAAATGGAAATATGATGTTAATGATGAAGGTGCAATGCTGATGAAAAAATCATTAACTCAAGACTTCCCATTTTATGAAGATTTAAAAAGATTAATAGATGAATATAAAAGAGGGGACATAAGTGATATTGATTTTAATAAAAAAGTCAAACACTTAATTCTTCCAAGACTGATTTATATTAATATGGGAGATTTTACTCATGAAGAGACTTATGATGGAAGTACCATTAAAGATTTTGTTATAAGATTATGTCGTAAAGGAAAAATTGATAAGATTTGTCCAAATCAAGAATATTACATTAATGGTTGTAAAAAAGATCTTAATTATAAATTAAAAGATGAAGATACCTTTGAGATTCGTATTAAAAAACCAGAAGTTATGGATAGTGAAGGTAACGGAGAAAACTCTTTTCAAAGAACAAAAAAGCAAAGATAAAATCTTTGCTTTTTTTAAATCTCTATTTAGTGTATAATTAGTTTTATAAAGGATGTGATTAAAATGATATATCTGGATTATAGTGCAACAACTCCTGTATCATTTGAAGTACTTGATACTTTTAATAGAACTACAAAGGATTTTATTGGAAATCCTAATTCACTTCATAAACTTGGTGTTAAATCTCAAGAGTTAATAACATCTGCAACTAAGCAAATTGCAGACATTTGTAATATTATGCCAAGAGAAGTAATTTATACATCAAATGCAACTGAAGCTAATAATTTAGCTTTAATTGGTGTTATGATGGCTAATTATCATCAAGGAAAGCATTTAATAGTATCAAAGCTTGAACATCCAAGTATTTATAAAATATGTGATTATCTTGAAAGCAATGGTTTTGAAGTAAGCTACGTTGATAACGATGAGGATGGTTTAATTAATTTTGATCATTTAAAGAAACTTGTTAGAGAAGATACAGTTCTTGTTTCAATATGTGCTGTTAATAGTGAAACCGGTGTAAGACAACCACTTAAGATGATTAGACAAATAATTAAAAAAGAGAATAATAATACACTTTTACATTCTGATTTTACTCAAGCTATAGGTAAAGTATCAGTTAATTTTAATGATGTTGATTTAGCATCATTATCTGGTCATAAATTCTTTGCTCCAAAAGGTATAGGTATGCTATATCGAAATGAGAAGGTTAAAATTAAACCTTTAATATACGGATCTAGTAAATCAAATGAACTACATCCCGGAACTCCAGCAGTTGCTTTAATAGCATCTTTTTCTAAAGCTCTAAGAATAGCTTTAACAGATTTAGAAAAGAAAGAAAGATTTGTAACTAGATTAAACGAAAAACTAGTTAAGGAATTTAGTGTTCATAAAGATATTTTAATAAATCAAACTAAATATTCAATTCCTCATATTTTAAATATTAGTTTGCTTAATATAAAACCGGAAACTTTTATCCACGCTATGGAAGAAAAAGACATATATTTAAGCACTAATACAGCATGCTCATCTGGTGATTTATCTACATCTGTAATGGCAATTTATAATGATAAAAAAAGAGCAACTACTACTATTAGAATAAGTATTTCACATATTACTACTAGTGATGAAATAAATCAGTTTATTTCACAGTTTAACTCAGTTTATAATAACTTGAATAATTTAACATCAAAAGAGGCTTAATTATGGAAAAATTAATAATAATTAAATATGCTGAACTAAATACCAAAAAATCAAATATTAATTATTTTATTAAAATACTAAAAGATAATATTAAAAAATCACTTGATGGAATTGACGCAAATATTCACTTTGATAAAGGAAGAATGTTTATTGAATCAAGTGAAAACAATTATAATATTATTTTAAATAAGATAAAAAATATTTTTGGTATTCACGAAATAATTATAGGATATAAACTTCTTGATAGAGATTTAGAAGTAATTAAATCAACAGTAGTTGATTTAATAAAAGATGAAAATATTTCTACATTTAAAGTAATTACTAAAAGAAGTGATAAGAATTATCCATTTGATAGTATGGAAATATCAAGAAAAGTTGGTGGTGCTGTTTTAAAAGCATACTCTAACTCTAAAGTTGATGTTCATAATCCCGAAAAAGAGATTTATTTAGAAGTAAGACTTGATGCAGTATATATTTACTTTAATAGAGAAAAGGGAATTGGTGGATATCCAGTTGGTTCTCTTGGAAAAGGTATTCTAATGCTTAGTGGTGGAATTGATTCACCGGTTGCAGGGTATCTTGCTATGAAAAGAGGAATAAAACTAGAAGCTCTTTATTTCGAATCACCTCCTCATACAAGTGACCAAGCAAAAAATAAAGTACTAGAACTTGCTAAAAAGTTATCAAGCTATAATGGTGAGATGAAAGTACACATAATTAATTTTACTAAGATTCAAGAGGAAATTTACAAAAATATTCCACATGAATATCTAATAACCATTATGAGAAGAATGATGTATCGAATAAGCATGAAAGTAGCAAAAAGAAATAAATGTTTAGCTATTATTAATGGTGAATCTGTAGGTCAAGTTGCAAGTCAAACATTAACAAGTATGCAAGTTATAAACGAGGTAATAAATATGCCTGTAATTAGACCTGTTGCTTGTTTAGATAAACTTGAAATAATTGACATAGCTAAGAAAATAGATACTTATGAAACAAGTATTTTACCGTTTGAGGATTGCTGCACAATATTTGTTCCAGAACATCCAGTAATAAATCCATTATCAGATAAATGTGAAGAATATGAAAAATTAATTGATTATGAAGAGTTAATTAATGATGCTGTTATTAATCATAATGTTGTTAAAATTTCAAATAAAAATAAATACGAAGATTTATTATAATTTATAAATATTAGTGCAATATATTACTAGGTGATATATTTGAGAAAAAGTACTCTATATTTATTAAATAAATCAAATATAAATGAAAAAGACTTTGTATGTAATTTTGATTTTATAAATCAAAGAATAGATACTTATAATGATATAACGAATAAAAATAGTAAAAAAGTAGAAAATAATTATGTAAAAGTCAAGCATTTAAAAGGAAAAAGATAGATATCTTTTTCTTTTTTTTGTATAATTATACATGAGGTGTTTAATTAATGAAATTATTATGTGTTAATGCTGGTAGTTCATCTTTAAAATATCAATTATTTGAAATGCCAGAAGAAAAAGTTTTAATTAGTGGTTACATTGAAAAAATTGGACTTGAAGATAGTTTCTGGACTACTAAGGTAAACGGTGAAAAAATAAAAGGAGCTAAATATTTAAAAAATCATAGTGAAGCTGTTAAAGTAATGCTTGATGAATTAATTGATCATGAAGTAGTTAAATCACTTGATGAAATTAAAGGTGTAGGACATAGAGTTTTACATGGTGGTGAAAAATATAGTGATTCAGTACTTATAACTGATGAAGTTATCCAAGATATTAAAGACTTAACAAAACTTGGCCCACTTCATCATCCAGGTAATTTAGCTGGTATTGAATCTTTAAAAGAAGTTTTACCAGACGTTCCAATGGTTGCTGTATATGATACTGCATTCCATCAAACAATGCCTAAAGAAAACTTTATGTATCCAGTTCCATATGAATGGTATTTAAACTATGGGGTTAGAAAATATGGATTCCATGGAACAAGTCATAAATACATTACTACTGTAATGAAAGAAAAATTAGGTAAAGAAGATGTTAACTTAATTATCTGTCATATTGGTAGTGGTGCTAGTATTTCTGCTATTAAGGGTGGTAAATGTTTTGATACAACAATGGGTATTACACCACTAGATGGTTTAATGATGGGTACTCGTTCAGGATCAATCGATCCATCTATCTTAGAATACGTTTGTAAAGAATCTGGAGAAAGTATTTCAGATATTACAAATGCTTTAAATAAGAAAAGTGGTCTATTAGGTATTTCAGGATTCTCTGATTCAAGAGATGTTGAAACTGCAGCTGCTAATGGAGATGAAAGAGCACAGTTAGCCCTTAAAATGTATAATGATAGAGTAGCTAAATATATAGCTGATTATTATATTGAACTTGAAGGAAAAGTTGATGCTATTGTATTTACTGCAGGTGTTGGTGAAAACGGTGCAGAAGCAAGAAGTGAAATAATTAAAAAACTTGCTCCTCTTGGAATCAAATTAAATGAAGAAGAAAACTCACAAATTGCTTCATTTAAAGATAAACATGAAGGAATTATTTCTTCAAAAGATTCTTCTATAGATGTTTGGGTAGTACCAACTAATGAAGAATTAATGATTATTAAAGATACATATAAATTTGTTAAATAAAAAGAATATAGAAGGATGTGATATGTATCACAAAGCCAGTTATTAATCAAATATTAAAGAAGATTAAAAAATATAATAATATTGTTATTGCAAGACATGTATCACCAGATCCTGATGCTATAGCTTCACAAATGGCTTTAAGAGATTCTATAAGAGAAACTTTTAAAAATAAAAAAGTAATCGCAGTAGGTATTGGTGTATCTAAGTTTAAAAATTATGGTATTCTTGATAGACAAGATTATGAAAACTATCAAGATTCACTTTTAATAGTTTTAGATGTTCCTAATCTACATAGAGTAGATGGAATAGAAGGACTTAAATACAAAGAAATATTAAGAATCGATCATCATCCAACAGAAGATATTAAAGGACCTGTTGACTGGTGTGATATTACATATTCATCTACATGTCAAATGGTAGCAGAGTTAATACTCGAAACAAAATTAGTTTTAAATACTAAAATTGCTTCAAATTTATTTTTAGGTATGGTATCAGATAGTGATAGATTCTTACTTAAAAATACAACAGCAGGTACATTTGAAACTGCTGCTAGATTAATTAGAACATCAAATCTTGATTTTACACCACTATATGATGAACTTTATATAAGACCATTTAGTGAAATTAAATTCCAAGCTTTTCTAATTAATAATTTAATTGTAGAAGATAATTTTGCATACATTAAAATTAATGATGAGATTTTAAGAGAATATAATGTTGATGCTCCAACAGTAACAAACATGATAAATAATTTTAATTTTACTGCTGATTATGTTTGTTGGGCATTTGTTGTAAATGATCCTAGAAATGATCAAATAAAGGTTTCTATTAGAAGTAGAGGGCCAATTATAAATACAATTGCAAATAGATATAATGGTGGAGGTCATAAACTTGCATCAGGTTGTAGACTTAAAACTGATGAAGAAGTTAATAATCTACTAAAAGAACTAAAAGAAGCCTCAATTGAATATGTTTCGACAATAAAGGATAGTGAATAACTATTCTTTTTTTGTTATGATAATTTCTAAAAAAAGGAGAACGTACATAAATATGGAAGACATCAATAAATATGCTTTAAGAATTATCAAAAGAAAATCATATTTCATAAAGGAGTTCAGAGATAAGTTATTATTAAGTTATGATGAAGTAAAAACAAATAAACTTATAAGAGAGTTTATTTGTTTAGATTTACTCAATGATAAAGAATTGATTTATCTAAAGATGAATAATCTCATAAATCAAAAATTATATGGCAAAAACTACATAGTAGATTATTTCTTAAATAAAAATATATCTACTAATTTAATCAATTACACATTAAATTTATTTGATGATAATTTATTTATAGCAAATAAAGAAAAGATTATAAACAAACTTATAGAGAAGGGGAAAACAACTGAGTATATTGAAAAGTATTTATCTTATAAAGGGTATTAAAAAAACTGCTATTTAGTAGCAGTTTTTAAATTATTTATTAGTATTTTCTTCTTTTGTTGTTGCATCTTTTATATATGCTTCATATTCTTTTTTGATATCACTATCAATTATTGAAACGCCATACTCGTCTCTATAATGTTTCATTGCTTTAGCATTAATTTGAGCATCACTTGATAAAGTGCTTTGAGCAAGTGTTTCTCTAATAGTATCTTTAACATCTTCTAAAGAAGCTTTCTTCTTTTGTCCTTCTTTTAAGATTACATGATATCCTAAATCAGTAGTAATAACTTTAGATGAATATTCTCCATCTTTAAGTTTAATAGCAGCATTAATAAGTTCATCATAATTTGAACCTAATTGGTTTAAATTAATATAACCAAGTTTACCACCATCATTTTTAGTTTTATCATCTTTAGAATATTCTTTAGCTAACTTCGCAAATTCTTCTTTAATATCTTTTTTATTTTTCTTAGCTTCATCTAGTTTTTTAATAACTTCTTCAGCTTTAGCTTTAGCTTCTTTTTCAGCAGCTTTCTTTTCTTCATCAGTAGCACCTGATTTAACAGATGAAGTAATTAAAATATGATCTATAGATACATCACCAAAATAAATATCTTTATAGTAGTTTTCAATGCTATTATTTGATACTAAATCTTTAGCATATTGTTCAGCAGCTTTATTTTGTAAGTAATTAATATAAAGGAAATTCTTATAAGCATCTATATTAGAAAAACCTGTATACATTCTTATAGCTTCTAGCAATTTATCATCACTACCATAAGATTCTTTCATTGACTTAATAGTATCTTCAGCATACTTTTCAGCATCCTTAACATCTTTTTTGAATTCTTTTTCTAAAATCTTTTGATCAATAAGTGAAAGTGTAGCATCAAGTGAATAATCCTTTTTCATAGTATTATAAACTTCGTTAGCACTAATCTTATCTCCATTTTTAAATGTAACAACAGCTTCTTCACCATTTTTTAGTTTAGGTATTTTCCCACAACCTGTAATTAAAAATAGTGATAAAGTAATTAAAAATATTTTCTTTTTCATATATCCTCCTAATACTTAATTATTATAGCACATCAAAAAAAATAAGAGAAGAAAGTTTACACTCACATATTTTTATTATTTGTATAAACTATAAATGAAAAGACAAAAATAAAAGGAGGAATGAACATGAGTGTTAACTGTGGCGGAGGATTAGGAGCATCTATTATCTTAGTTTTATTTATTTTATTAATTATCATATTAGGAGCAGCTATTTAAGTCTTTTTATAAATAAGGAGGTGCCACAAAACTTATTATGGGTACACTAAATAAAAACTGTGGAGGAGCAACACCTAAATCTACAAATAGTGCATTTGTAATTTTAATATTATTTATTTTAATGGCTATAGTAATAGGTGGAAGATTCTTCTAATTAAAATAAAAAAGTACTGATTTACCAGTACTTTTTATTTTTATTCATAAGCAGGAGTAATAATAAACTCTTCATTACCACCAGTAGTTATATTTTTATACTTTTCAAATATATTTTTATAATTACTTAGATATTTACCTATATTTGAATTACTAAATGGAACTACTTTATAGTTACTATGAGCAGAAGTGTAGTATGTATAATGAAGTTCTCCACCAACATTACTTATTTCTATTTTTGTTTCACCTTTATCAACAGTTTTAGTAATATCAAGGGTTCCAAGTAAACCAACACGTTTATTTTCATCACCTTGATTTGATATGAAATTACCTAAAGAGTAGTAAACAATGGTATTTTCTTCCTTTTCAATAGGTTGAATAACATGTGGGTGAGCACCAATTATAACATCAACGCCAAGTTCAGATAAATATTTAGCAGTTTCTCTTTGGTTAGAATTTGGTTTATGAGTATATTCTTCACCCCAGTGCATTGCAACAAATAATACATCTACATTAGGTCTAACTGCTTCAATATCAGCTTTTACTTTATCTTTATTATATACATTTACAAGATATGGTTTTCCAGAAGGAACTGGAAGACCATTAGTATGCATTGTATAAGATAGCATTGCATATTTAATACCATTTACTTCACCATATATATGTCCAAGTCTATCTTCTTCACTATCTGATTGACCATTCCATACAATGTTATTTTTTTCTTTCCAATAAGCAACAGAGTTTAAAACACCTTTCTCACCTTGATCCATAGAGTGATTATTAGCAAGTGATACCATATTAAATCCGATATCAATCATATTATCACCAAATTCAGAAGGTGAGTTAAATCTTGGATAACCAGAATATCCTCGTTCTTTTCCACCAAATATAGTTTCTTGATTCCAATATTTAATATCGTAATCTTTAATTAAATCTTTAACATATTCTAATTGATGTGAAAAGTTATAAGAACCATTTGTTGCAGCATCTCTATATACATAACCATGTAAAAGACCATCTCCAGCCATAATTACTTTAGCTTTATAAACTTTAGGTTTATCATCTTCTTTTTTCATAGTTTTACTTGATTTAGAACTACTACTAGATTTAGAAGATTTATTATTAAGTTTAGGATAAATAAAACATAAGATAGTACCCAAGATAATTAAAAATACAAAAACCTTAAATAAAGGCTTAAATTTTTTCTTTCTTCTAGCCATTAATTAATCCTCCGTCATAAGTTTATAAACTTCATCTTGAGATTTATTAATCTTTTGATTATAACCAGGAATAATATGTTGATGAAAATGTTTTATAACTTGTGCATCCATATAATTAACTATGAAAGTAGTACTATTTTTATGAAGCTTTTCTTCAAGTTTATCAGCTAACTTTCTCATAACTTTATTTATATGTAAAACTAATTCATCAGGTAATTCTTTATAATCTGTATAATGTTTTTTAGGAATAATTAATGTATGTCCTTCGCCATTAGGATATAAATCTAAAATACCTATGACTAAATCATCTTCATATATTTTTTTACTTGGTACATCACCATTTACTATTTTACAAAATAAACAATCATCCATAACTTTATTTCACTCCAATTCTAGATTAATTATAACAAATATAAAATATTTTGGGTACGTTTTTTTGGGTTATCGCATAAGGTATATTAAAAGGAGGATATTATTTTGGCTAGTTATAAAGAAATCGTTACTAAAACAGTAATTGGTAAGTCTAAAAAAACAATCAAGGATAAAGTTAAAATAATGCCTGAACAAAATCCAAGTACTGTTTTAGGTTGCTGGGTTATAAATCACGAATTTAGTGGAAGTGTTACTAACAATAAAGCTCATGTAAATGGATCATATGATGTAAATGTGTGGTATTCTTACGATCAAGATCATAAAACTGCGGTTACTCAAAAAACATATACATACTCTGATGAATTAAATGTAAATATAAAGAATAATCAAACTTTATCAAATAATACTGAAATAATTGTTAGAAGTTTAAAACAACCAACTGTATCTGATGTTAAAATAAATGGAAGTGAAATAGATTTGACAATTGAAAAAGAATTAGGCGTTGAAATTGTCGGAGAAGCAAAAATTAAAGTGCCTATTGAAGATGATTTTGATGATTATGAAGAAATAATTGATGAAGAAAATATTGATGAAATAATTGAAGAAATAGAACCAGAATATTTAAAATAGGTGTTAACCAAAATTAGTTGACATATAATAGAATATATAGTAAAATTAATTGCATTAGAGGAGGTATTATCATGGCAGTTAAATTAAGATTAAAAAGAATGGGTTCAAAACAAAAACCTTTCTATCGTATTGTAGCAGCTGATTCTCGTTTTCCAAGAGATGGACGTTTTATTGAAATAGTTGGAACATATGATCCAACTAAGAAAGATGCTGATGTTACAGTAGACGAAGAAAAAGCATTAAAATGGTTAAATAATGGTGCTCAACCAACTGATACTGTTAGAAGTATTTTATCTGGTAAAGGCATTATGGCTAAATATGCTGCATCTAAAGTAAAAAAAGGTGCTAAAAAAGTTGCATCTGCAGCAAAAGAAGAAAAAGTTGAAGAAAAGAAAACTGTAGCTAAAAAAACAACTACAGCTAAAAAAACTACAACAGCTAAGAAAACAACAACAACTAAAAAAGCAGGTAAATAATTATGGATATAATTACATTTACTGAAGAACTTGTAAAAAGTATTGTTAAAGAACCAGATATGGTTAAAGTACAAAGCTTTGGTGGTGAAGAAGAAGCTCAAATCCTTGAAATTATCGTTGCTGATTCTGATAAAGGAGCAGTAATTGGTAAAAATGGACGTATGGCTAATTCTCTTAGAACTATCGTACAAGCTTATGCTTATTTACATGATAACAAAAAGATTAAACTAAATATTGATTCTTTTTAATGATTTCTTAAAAGAAATCATTTTTTTGTGCTACAATATTTTTTAAGAGGTATCTAATATGGCTTTATCAGAAAAAAGAAGACAAGAGATTAATCGTCGTGTTGATTTAACTGGTGACTTTTTAATAAAAACTCATTTATCTACAAGAGAAATAGCAGAACATTTCTCTGATAATTCAGATATTTATTTTAAAGCAAGCCATGTATCAATATCAGATTACGTAAAAAAATATATAATGAAATATCCTGAAAAAGAGAATTTAATTAAAGATATATTAGATGAAAACAAAGGATCAAGTCTTAATCAAGAAAGAATATTAAAAAGAATAAATGATGCGTATGCATTCTTAGAACAAGGCTTAAACTTTGAAGAAATTGCTTATAAGCTAAGCGAAAGTTATTGGGTTATTTATTATGATATACATTTAAGATTACGTAAACTGGATAATCATCGTTATAAAATAGCTAAAGAATTTATAAAAAATAATCAAAAAAATAAAAACAAAAAGTAAATATAAACCAATTTATGAGTGTAAAGATTATAAAAATAATGGTATACTTAAATAGTAGGTGATATGTATGAATAAAAATGGGTTCACATTTATTGAATTATTAGCAGTTATTGTTTTAATTGCGTTAATTACAGTTATTGCTGTTCCAACAATTAAGCTAGCTGATAAAAAGATTCAAACAAAAAATTTAAATGCAAAGTTAGAATTAATAAAAACCGCTGCTGAAAGTTATGGTGACGATAATAAAGATGTACTTCTTTATCAAACAACAACAACTTATACAGACCCATCAAATAATGCTAAATATCCAAGCATAACAGTTACAGTTAGAGATTTACTTAATAATGGATATTTAGTAAAAGATAAAAATGAAAAAGGCGAAGATATTAAAAATCCTGTAACAAAGGAAAGCCTTCTTAATAAGACGATAACAATTTACTATAAGAATAATAGGGTAAAAGCAAAACTTAATTTCTAGTTAGGGGGATATACCTTGAAACCAAAAGTAATATTTATGGGAACTCCAGACTTTGCAGTTCCGATATTAGAAACATTAATTAAATTAACTGATGTAGTGCTTGTTGTTACACAACCTGATAAATTAGTTGGAAGAAAAAAAGAATTAAAGTTTTCTCCAATTAAAGAACTTGCACTTAAAAATAATATAGAAGTTTATCAACCAACAAAAATAAGAAACGAAATGGACAAAGTCCTAGCTACACAAGCAGATTTAATTGTAACTTGTGCGTATGGACAAATACTTCCAAAAGAAATATTAGATCATCCAACTATTGCATCTATTAATGTCCATGCGTCTTTATTACCGGATTTAAGAGGCGGAGCTCCAATTCATCATGCAATAATTGATGGATATGATAAAACTGGTATTACTATAATGTATATGGATGAAAAAATGGATAGTGGGGATATTATAAGTACTGCTGAAACTAAGATTTTAGATACTGATAATGTTGGAACTTTACACGATAGATTAAGCCTAATGGGATCTAAGCTTTTAGAAGAAACACTTCCATCAATCATAAATAAAACTAATAATCGAATTAAACAAGATGATTCAAAAGCTACATTTGCCAAAGTAATAACAAGAGATGATGAAAAAATAGATTTCAATAAAGAAGGTAAGAAAATAATAAACCAAATAAGAGGATTAAATCCTTTTCCTTTATCATATGCAGTTATTAATGGTGAAGAAGCAAAGATTATAGAGGCTTCATTTGAAGAAAATATTAATGCTGTTCCATATAAAGTGTATATTGAAAAGAAAAGATTTGGTATAGGTGCTAAAGATGGCATAATTTATATTGAAAAGATTAAACCATTTGGTAAAAAAACAATGAACATATCAGATTATTTAAACGGATCACAAAGTGTTAAAGATTGGAGTGTTAAGTAATGGGATTTTTTACTAAAAAAGAGAAAAAACCAAGAGAGATAAAAGAAACTGATAGTACTTTTGTTAAATTATGGTACAATCCAAGAACTCATGCTATGATGGTTCTAGGTGCATATTTTGTTTTCTTTCTTGTTGTTATATTATTTTTAAAGTCACTACCTAACAATCAAACTGTTGAAACCAAGAAGAAAACTGGTGAATCAATCGAAAAGTTATTTAAAAATGATCCATATAAAATTCAAGTATATGATGTAGTTATTAAAACTGGTGAAAATACATATTTATTTAATGGATCAAATATAATGGGTGAAATAATTCAAGGTAAACTAGTAAACAAAGATAATACTATTGAACTTAGACTTGAAAATGATTCATGTAAAGTAATGATTCGTGATAAGAAAAATAACTTAATAGAATCTGATCAAGTATGCCCTGGAGATATTAAATATGATTATCTTGATAGATCAAAATTATATTCATTGATAAAATCTTTAGAAATCAAAGAAGAAGATGGATATTATCAAATTAAGTCAGATGACAATATAGAATACAAAATTTACTATGTTAAGGAAAATGAAAAAAATATTTTGGCTAAAACTATTATTATAAATGGTCAAAGTGAATATGAAATAAACTACTCATATGTTGATAATCATACTATTACAACATTTGAATAATTAATAAGATTAGGGGGATTGTTATGACCCAGAAAAAGAAAATGCAAATGATACTTGTTAATGCAATAACAATATCAAGAATCGTTGGATCAATAATATTATTTCCAATATATTTTATGTATGGTCCAAAGGTTGTTGGCAGTATACTATTATTTTTATTTTTAACCGATTGGATTGATGGTTATCTTGCAAGAAAGTATAAGGTAAGCACATTTTTTGGAGCACTAATGGATAGTTGGTGTGATAAGTCTATGGCTATTGTATCATGTATTATTCTTTGCTTTATTAATGAATATTTAATATATTCAATCATTATTGAAGTATTAATAGTTATTGTAAATACATTAGTATTTACTCAAAAAGGTAATATTAAATCTAGTTATATTGGAAAAGTAAAAACATGGATATTATCTGTTGCAATTATTATAGGATTCTTTATTTGTGGACCAAATAAACATTTAATTAACATTTGTGTTGCACTACCTGCAATAATTGCTGAGTTTATAACTTTAGTAGATTACGTTAAAAAGATGCTTTCTATTGAATTTAAATTTTCAACAAAAAGTCCTGAATACAAAAGTTTAAAAGAAATAAATAAAGTTTTATTTAATCCAGAATTCTACGAAAAACATAAAGATAGTACTGGTTTAATAAACTATATTTATAAAGATTAAAAAAGGTTAGATAATTCTAACTTTTTTTGTGATATAATATTATTATGGTGAATAATATGAAACATATTATGGATTTATCAAAAGAATCATGGGAAGCATATTTTTTGGGTATTAATGAAAAGAAATTCAAAGCTACTCAAGTTTTTGAATGGCTTTATGATAAAAGAGAATATAATCCTCTTAAATGGTCAAATTTTAAAAATGAAACAAGAGAGTTAATAAATAAATCTTTTAAAAGAAACTTTATTAAGATTGTTAAAAAAGAAGAAGATAATTTAACAAAAAAATATTTGTTTGAACTAGAAGATAATAATCATGTTGAAGCTGTTTTAATGGAACATGACTACGGTTTAAGCGTATGTGTATCAAGCGAAGTTGGTTGCAACATGGCATGTTCATTTTGTGAAAGTGGTAGACTTAAAAAAGTAAGAAACTTAGAAACTTACGAAATGGTTGAACAAATTCTTTTAATTGAAAAAGATATTGATAAAAGAATTTCAAGTGTTGTTATTATGGGTATTGGAGAACCACTAGATAACTATGATAATGTAATAGAGTTTATAAAGATAATTAATGATGATAAAGGAATTAAGATTGGTGCAAGACATATAACTTTATCAACATGTGGCATTATTCCTAAAATTAAAGAGTTAATGAATTTACCACTTCAAATAAATTTAGCCATATCTCTTCATGCTTCAAATAATGAATTAAGAAGTAAGATAATGCCGATAAATAAAGTGTATAGTTTAGACAAGTTAATGTTAACACTTGACGAGTATATAGCACATACTAATAGACGTGTAACTATAGAATATGTTATGCTTAATAATGTAAATGATAGTTTAGATAATGCAGAAGAATTAGTAAAATTATTAAAAGGAAAAAACGTATATGTTAATTTAATTCCTTATAATGAAACTAGTCATATCATTTATAAAAAGAGTCCAAAAGAAAAGATAATGAAATTTTATGATACCCTAAAAAAAGGTGGTATTAATGTAACCGTTAGAAAAGAATTTGGTTCTAAAATTTCAGCTGCTTGTGGACAACTTAGAAGCAAAGAGGTGAAGTAGTTATGAAATCGTTTTATTTAACAGATGTAGGACGCGTTAGATCTCATAATGAAGACAGCGTAACGATATTAAAAAATCAGGGTAACGAATATCTTATGGTTGTTGCCGATGGTATGGGTGGACATAGAAAAGGTGAAGTTGCATCTAGTTTAGTTGTTACTTTACTTGGAACTAGATTTAATAATATGTCTACACTTGGAACCAAGTCAGATGCTATTAACTGGCTTAAAAGCATATTAGATGAAATGAACAAAATGATAATCGATTATGGAGCAACTCACATGGACTCAGCAGGATTAGGTACAACAGTTGTAATTGCTCTTGTAACAAACGATTATTTAATTATAGGAAATGTTGGTGATTCATCAGGTTATGTTATGAAGAATAACAAACTTCATAAAGTAACTAAACCACATACACTTGTAAATCTTTTAGTAGAAGCTGGAGATTTAACTGAAGAAGAAGCAAGAAATCATCCAAAGAAAAATGTACTTCTTAAAGCTTTAGGATCAGGTGAAAAAGCTGAACCAGACATACTTGATGTTGATAATGAAGCTGAAGCTGTACTACTTTGTAGTGATGGTTTAACAAACATGCTTACTGATGAACAAATTGAAAAAGTATTAATTGATGATGAATTAGAATTAGAAGAAAAAATTATCAAACTTGTTAGAAAAGCTAACGCCAGGGGTGGAGTTGATAATGTTTCAATTGCATATCTTGAAAGGAAAGGAAGTGAAACATTATGATCATGAAGGGTCAAAAAATCTCCGACCGTTACCAAATAATTAAAAGTATTGGTGAAGGTGGAATGGCAAATGTTTATCTTGCATATGACACAATACTAGATCGTAATGTTGCAGTAAAAGTCTTAAGAGGTGACTTAGCTTCAGATGAAAAGTTTGTAAGACGTTTTCAAAGAGAAGCTCTTGCCGCAAGCTCACTATATAATGAAAATATCGTAGAAGTATATGATGTTGGAGAAGATAATGGACAGTACTATATCGTTATGGAATATATCGATGGAAAACATTTAAAAAATCTTCTTAAAAAACGTGGCAAATTAACAGTTCCTGAAACTGTTGATATTATGAGTCAAATAGCATCAGGTTTATCTGTTGCCCATGATCAATATCTAATTCATAGAGATATTAAGCCACAAAACATTATGATACTTGAAAATGGTTTAGTTAAAATAACTGACTTTGGTATTGCTATGGCAATGAATTCAACACAACTTACCCAAACAAATTCAGTTATGGGAAGTGTACACTATTTACCACCAGAACAAGCAAGTGGAAAAGGAGCATCACTTCAATCTGACATTTATTCAATGGGTATATTAATGTATGAACTTTTAACAGGTAAACTTCCATATCATGGAGATAATGCTGTTGAAATAGCTTTAAAACATTTAAAGGAACCACTTCCATCAATTAGAGAAGAACTTCCATCAATACCTCAAAGTGTTGAAAATATTATTATTAAAGCAACTGCAAAAAATCCTAAAAATAGATATGCAGATGCAAAAGAAATGTATGAAGATTTAAAAACATGTTTGCTTGAAAATCGTCTTAACGAAGAAAAATATACATTTAAGTATCCTGAAAATGATTACGATGAAACAAAAATGTTAAAAGTAATTAAAGAAAAAGAAAAAGCTGAAGAAAAGACTGATAATAAAAAAGATAAAAAGAAGAAAGATGAATTAGTTGTGAAAGATGTAACAAAAGAAGAAGCTAAAAAACAAAATAAATTCTTAATTATTCTTGCATCAATATTTACTGCACTAGTTTTAATAATTACTTGTTTAGTTATTTTAATGCCAATTATAACAAGTAAAAGACAAATAGCTATTCCAGATGTTACAAATAAATCACTTAAAGATGCAACAAAAATTCTTCAAGATAAAGGCTTTGCTATAAGCGAAGAACAAGTAGAGCAAGCATCAGAAACTGTAAAAGAAGGAAACATAATTAAAACTAATCCAATAGCTGGAACTAAACGTAAAAAAGGTTATGAAGTAGTTTTATATGTATCACTTGGTGATGCTAAACTTGTAGTTGAAAACTATACTGGTAAAAACTTCTCTGAAGTTAAAGGAGCTCTTGAATCTCAAAAAATTAAAGTATTAAAAGAAGAACAAGAACTTGAAGGTGGAGATACTGCCGGTGAAAATGAAATTATTGGTCAATCAGTAGAAGTTGGAACTAAACTTGCTGCTGGAGACACAATAACACTTTATGTTGCAGAACAAAATAAAAAATATCCAAATTTCTTAAATGGAAGTTATACTGAATCTAAGATTAAAGCATTTGCTGCTGAAAATAATATAACAGTTGATATTATCTATGTTGAAGATGAAACAAAAGATAATGGAACTGTAGTATACCAAGAAAAACCTGAAGGATACAAAATAATAGAGGGTTCTTCATTTAAAGTTAAGATAGTAAATAATCAATCTGATGATGAAGAAGAGGAATGCTCCGACGGCGATTGTTGGACATAGAATTGTATTATGAGAACTGGTAAAATAGTTAAAATAATTAGTAATTTATATACAGTATTATCAGACGATAATCTGTATGAATGCCGTGCAAGGGGGAAATTTCGTTTCGACAAAATTTCCCCTGTTGTCGGTGATATCGTTGATTTTGACGAAAAAGAAAAATATATAGTGGATATTAAAGAAAGAAAAAATTACTTGAATAGACCAACAGTTAGTAATGTTGATATTGCTTTAATAACAACAAGTATTAAAAAACCTGATCTATCTTTAAATTTACTAGACAAATTAATACTAGTTATAAAAGAAAAAAATATTGAACCCGTTATATGTATTACTAAACTTGATTTAGTATCATTTTTTAATAGAGGTGTTTATAAAAAATTATTTAAATATTATGAAAATATTGGAATCAAAGTTTTTTATAATAATGATTTAAATAGTTTAACCAAATATTTAAAGGGTAAAACAATTGTTTTAACTGGTCAAACTGGAGCAGGTAAATCAACTCTATTAAATAAATTAGATAAGAGTTTAAATCTAGAAACAAATCCTATATCTGAGGCATTAGGAAGAGGAGTTCATACAACAAGACATACTGAAATACATGAAATAAATGGTATATACTTTGTTGATACTCCTGGTTTTTCTTCAATTAATTTAGATGATATAAATAAAGATAATATTGGTATTGGATTTCCAGAATTTAATAAATATACATGTGATTTTAAAGACTGTAAACATATAGATGAAAAATCATGTTCAGTTAAAGATGCTGTTAAAGCTAAAAAAATTCTTGCATCTAGATATGAAAGTTATAAAGCTTTTTATAAGGAGATAAAAAAATGATTAGTATTTCTTATACAAATAGTGTTTATGATAAACCAAAAACAATTTCACTTTTAAATGATATTGATGAAATTGATTATATACATCTAGATTTAATGGATGGAAGATATGTTCCTGAAAAGAATTTTGAAATAGATGAGTTAATTGAAATGTTTAAAGGAATAACAAAACCACTAGATATACATTTAATGGTTAAAAACCCTGAAGATTATATTGAAAAATTATCAGTGTTAAATCCAAAGATTATTTCATTTCATCCAGATGCAACCCTTAAACCAAGAAAAGTAATTGAACAAATTAAAAGTTATGGAATTAAAGCGGGTGTTGCAATTAATAGTTTTATAAAACTAGATTCTTATGAAGCTATATATGATAGTGCTGATAATCTTTTAATAATGAGCGTTAAAGCAGGTTATGGTGGACAAAAGTTTTTAGAAGAGACTTTTGAAAAACTAGATCAAATAGAAAACATAAAAGATAACCATCATTTGACAGTTGAAATTGATGGTGGAGTTAATAAAGAAATTTATAGTAAGTTACAAAAATATCCTATAGATATTTTTGTAGTAGGTTCATATGTTTGTATGAATGAAAATTTTGAAAGACCTATAAAAGAATTATTAAAATAAAAACTTAGTTATTTGAAACTAAGTTTTTTTAATTGACTTTAACATTAAACTAAAATAAAATACATAATACCAAAAGAAAGGAATTGATTCTTATGCCAAATACACCTGAAGAAGCTACATTAGAACTCCCAAGTATTAAGTTTATGGAAAAAGAAGGGTACTATCAAAATGTAGAATCAATGTATCAAACAAATAAAAAACAATTATTTAAGAAATATCCAGTACTTAAAGAGTACCCAGATGAAATGATGCCAGTATTTATTTCATACTTTATATTATATAAACATGCTGCTGATTTAAATGATTTTAATATTTTAAAATATCTTTTTCATTTAAGAGATATAGAACTATTAAATGATGCCTTTAATGAAGCAATACCAGCACTTTCAAGTTTTATGTCCGCACTTGATATTGAACCAGAAGATTTTGAAGATAAGTATGAAGAATTTAAAAACGAACAAAAGATGAAACTTGAAAGAGATCCTAGAGTAATAAAGTTTATGAATAGCGTGTATAATCCAATGGTTAAGAATGCTATTCATAATTACGTTCTCGCAAATAGAGTATTAAGTTTTGAAAGTATTGGCATAAAACTTGAAGATAAAGAAGCTAGCAGAATATTTATTTTATAAAAATTTATATGAGAGTTATAAAATGGCAAGTGCTTATAACCCATACTATAAAATAAAATTTAGATTAGAGTTTAAAAGAACAACTCCAGAAAATATGAATTATCTTGCTCATACATTTTTAAGCTCAGTAGAAGAAGATCTATTAACATTCGAAGAATATGTTCAAGTTATAACAAATAG
This sequence comes from uncultured Erysipelotrichaceae bacterium, assembly GCA_902786275.1. Lineage (GTDB taxonomy): Bacteria > Bacillota_I > Bacilli_A > RF39 > UBA660 > RUG13160. Next base: position 79,706 of record CADACC010000002.1, read on the forward strand.
GCAAGTGGCTATTATGGAATTAATTACATTTAGTTTTTTACAACAAGAAGAATATGATGCTGCTAAAAGAACAAGAATTGAAGTAGTATAATAAAAAACGATGAATTACTTATTCATCGTTTTTTTATATCTACTAATAGTAGATACATTATTTATCGTATTATTATATAATTTAAGTGAGGTAATGATATGAACTTGGATAAGATAGGTAAATTCATCAAAAGATGTCGTATAAAGAAAAATCTGACACAGGAGCAGCTAGCAAACATTATTAACGTAAGTAACAAAAGTATTAGTAAGTGGGAAAATGGGAAAGGTTTAATGGATATATCTCTACTTGAACCACTGAGTAGGGCTTTAGATGTTGGGATTATAGATATTCTTCGGGGCGAAAAACTTGATGTTATTAAGCAAAATAATGACGAAAAAGAGATTACTAAACTTTACAATGAAATTAAAGTAAAACACAAAAAAAGGGTCATTATTTTTCTTTTAACATTTTTAATAACTTTTATTATAGCTGGTATATATATCTATAATAAATCTTGCTATCTTATTGAATTTCAAATAAGTATTCCGGAACAAGAAATCATAGAAAGAGAAACAAAATCCATAAATATAGAAGATGACAGTAAAAAAAATCAAAATAAGATACAATTAGATAGTTTTCTAATTAGCAATGTAGTTAACGGCTTCTCACTGAAAAAAGAAATTTTTAAATCAAACAATGAAGACGTAACAATTTATAAATATTTTAAGTATGACAAAAATAATGAACTAACTGATGCCATATGGATTACGAATAAAAGCTATTACAAATTTCTGGATATTATAGAGAATGGTATATATTCACAAAATGAAAAGTATTATGTTCCTAAAAGCGAGATAGGAAGAGTTTTAAACGAACAAAAAATAAATGATGATTTGTCATTAATGAGATTTTTGGATAAATATAAATATACAAAAAATAATATATATACAAGCAAACAAAAAATTAGAAAAAATTATATATTAAATTATCTTAAGTTACTGTTCAATAAAAATCTAACATTTATCCACGGCAAATATGAAGGATTCATTAGTTGGTATTACTATAGAGGACTAAAAGCATGCGACGTATCAATTTACATAAATGAAGAAAAATATGATTTTACATTCATTGGTGATGAATGTGCACAAATAAGTTTTATTAAAGATTTTTTTGAAAAGTTAGAGTTAATAAGTGAGGAGGGAGATAACTAAATATATTATTTGTTTAATTTCATAGAAGGAGGATTAAAAAATGAAAATAAAGCAAATATTTTTGATTCTGATTATATCTTTTATAGCATTTTCAAATAATGCATACGCAGATTCATATTTTGAAACAAAAACCGGTTATGGGTTAACTAAAAATGAATATGAAAACTTACTAAGAGTTTTTGATAGTGTGACAATATCAATTCTATCTGATGAAACACTTGATATGATAAAAAATGATAGTACTCTCTCAAAAAAAGAAAACATGAAATATTACCAAGTAGACGAGTGGAAAGATAATCTTGGAAATACTATACTTGAAACATGCATTGAGGTAGACGAAGAAACAGCTCTGAATTTTTCTAACACTACAAATAGGAGCGGATCAGATACACATACAACATCTATGAAGTCTTTAAATCTACAGGTAGTACAAAACAGCCAAAGCGTTAGAGTTGCAACGTTAACAAACACATGGTTATCTATGCCCACCACAAGATCATTTGATGTAATAGGTTTAAGAATTTCTAATAGTGCTAGTTATCTTTCGACAGCGTCAATAAGTGGAGTTCAAATTCATGATGGTACCACAATAAACTATTCAGGTGATGGTAATAATACAAAAACAAGTAGCGGAAAAAATGTTGGAATTTCTATGAATATTGTAAATAACGTGACAAATTCACTACAAAATCAATTAACGGTTACTTATTTAGCCGCTCAAGGAATTCAGGCCTACGGAGCTTATCAACACGCAAAATCAGAAGTAACACTATCTCAATCTAAGAATTATAGTTTTAGTTCTTCAGGTAAGGGTGGCGTTTTCGATTTCGCAAATAGCGTTTGGCCGAAATATGATGATATGCAAGGTGTATACGTAAATTATTAAAAAAAGTTGTTTTTATAGTATAATAAATATATGAAAAAGAGAATAGAAAAAAAATATATTATATTTACACTTATATTATTATTGATATTGTGTAGAGTTATTTTTGGAAGGATTACAATAAGGAACATCTTTGGATATCCATCTTCAAATAACCGTTATTTTGAAGTTATGATTAATGATAGCTATTTGCCAGATGTTCCATACACATTAACTTCATACACTCCAATAATTCCATTTGTCTTATATTTAAAAAGTACATACTCCGATAGCTCGTTGCACGATGAACCTCCCATTACAGGACATCATACTGTAACGAGTGAAAAAGTAATACTCGATGTTAAATCGTATGAGTGTTATTATGGCAAATATAGAGTTAAATGTAAGTATAATGATGATTATAAAAGAAAGTATAAGGATATTAAGTTAAGTAAATTGACTATTTTTAGAACTGATAATAAACATGGAGTAGTATATTCAGGAAAATATAAAAATGACATATCTAAATATTTAACTAAAAAGGGTCAATATAATATAAAAATTGGTTGTAATTATAACAATACACAATGTGAGATGAATTTCTATATTATAAAAAAATAATGTACAATAAAAAAACGATGAATTATTTATTCATCGTTTTTGCTTCTCTTGCACTAATAATTACTTTTTGTCCATTAATAGTCTTTTTTTGAAGATTTGGTTTTTGTTTTGTTTTTGTTGCATTTAATGCATGACTTCTTAAGTTTCCGCTTAATGGTTTTTTCTTTGTTACTTTTGTTGCCATAATATGCCACCTCCAATTAATTACTTAAAAACTATACCAAA
>CADACC010000003.1 GCA_902786275.1 uncultured Erysipelotrichaceae bacterium
TATGAACTATGACAAAATAGGTGAGTTCATATCTGAAAAAAGAAAAGAAAAAAATTTAACACAATTAGATCTTGCTAAAAAACTAGGTGTAACTGATAAGGCAGTATCTAAATGGGAAAGAGGTCTTGGTTGCCCTGATATATCTATTTTAGAAGTTCTTGCTAAAGAACTTGATGTATCAGTATTGGAACTTTTAAAAGGGAGAAAAATTGAAAATGAAGTTATTAAGGTAACTGAAGCAGATGACTATGTTAAAGGTTCATTTCAAGTTTCTAATAAGATAAATACAGAAAAAAATATAAGAAATTATAGCATTATTATTTCAATCCTAATTATCTGTATTTCATCTTTTTTACTCATAACTAATTTTAGACATTATTTTGATGTTTCAAAGAAAGTTATCTAAAGAAGATTATGAAAACTTTAAGGAAAGTATGGACTATGTATATGAATATTATAAAAATGATGATTTTATAAGATTAAATACAAAATTAACTATGTCAGAATTTTGGATATTATTTGATAATCACTTTGTTGGTACACCACCTATGGTCCCGAGTATTGTTCTACTCAATATGGATAAATCCGTCACATTTAAAAACCTACATGATCAATTTATATCTAGTAAAATGATTTTATTAACCGCTGGAAGAGCTTTTGATAATTTTTATAATAGTTATTTCTTTAAACCCTTAAATGCAAGTTACGCTGTTTCTGGTAGTGCTTGGGAGCTCGATAATGATGTTTATATGGTTTATATAAATACTACTTGGGGAGATAGACAATATCTTAGTGCTATTAACAACTTATTTGATGTATTATTTGAAGGTGGTGTAATTTATGAATAAGTTTTTTAAATACTTGCGCATATTAATAATTATTACATTAACTGTATTTATCTCGATATTTATGTTTAAAACAATAAGATGTGTTAAGAAAATTGAAGAATATAATATCTCATATCAAATTATTAGTTTATGTATTTGTTTTATTATTTATCTTGCTTTAAATATTAAAGATTTAATAAAAAGGGATAAAATAAATAATAATACTAGATATAATATATTGAGTTGTGTTGCGCTATTAATAATATCATTATTATTTATTAGAGCATTATATGATCCATCGTTTATTGCTAATGTAAAAAATTATAAAGTTGGCCGAGTAGTAAATACTGGAAAAATATATTATAATTACTTTTTTCAATATAATATTATGTATATTGAATCTAATGTCATATATATTGATTTATTGTTAATACTATTAATTTTATATAGATTTGTTAATAGAAAAAAGCACTAAATAGTGCTTTTTTATATGTAAATGAAGAATCGATTTACAAATTTGTATAAGTTTCTGTATAATCAAACTATAGAGTAGGAGGAAATATATGAACTATGATAAAATAGGTGAGTTCATAAGTTTAAAAAGAAAAGAAAAAAATTTAACTCAAAGAGATTTAGCAAAAAAAATTGGTGTAACTGATAAAGCGGTTTCAAGATGGGAAAGAGGTCTTGGTTGTCCTGATATATCTATTTTAGAAGTTCTTGCTAAAGAACTTGATGTATCAGTATTGGAACTTTTAAAGGGAAGAAAAATAGAAAATGAAGTTATTAAGGTAACTGAAGCAGATGACTACGTAAAAGAATCATTTAAAGTATCTAAAGATATAACTAGAAATAAATTTTTAAATATTATTTCAGAAGTTTTATTTTATCTTGTTGTATTTATTTCGGTATTCTTTATCGGCTTAAGTATTAAGAATTATCTAAATCTTTCGAAAAAAGAACAAGTTTATTTAATGGATATTAAAAACGACTCTTTTGAAAAAGCTTTAAAAGATTTAAAGCAAAACATTGAAATAATAAAAACGAATAGAGGAATATTAACTTTGGATGAGCAGCAGGTTTTAGTTAGGGACTTAGAAAAATTTGTTGATTATTATGAAAACGATTACTTTGTTTCTAAATTATCAGAAGGTAAATATACAATTAATGATATTTTACTTTTATTCTTAGATGATATATATTCAACAAGATACCCAGTAGATTTGGTATCTGATATTGGATCAATTTATGAAAATCATAAATTAGAAAGTGGTTATTTTAGACATGCAATAATAAGTACAATGGTTAGAAGAAACATAATTGAAGAGGAATTATTTAATTATTATTTTGAAAAATTAAAGTATTTTGAATTTAGATCTTCAAACTCTCTTGAAGGGTATAACTATGAAGAATTTTCACCAGAAGACTTACCATTAACTAATATTATACTTGGATTTACAAGTGTTAATACTTATTTTATTGATACATATAACTTATTAATTAAAACGATCATTGAGGCAGGTGAATAGTAATGGATAAATTTATTAAAATAATTAAATATATATTACTTATAACATTATTAGTTTTTATAGGATTATTTATATATAAATATTATTTAGAGTATCCTATGAAGAAAACGAATATTACTATAACTGCTGAAGTTGTTGTAATGTTTATATCACTAATAATATTATTTATTATTAATATATTAGATTTATTATCTAAAAAACATAAAGTGAGAAATATAAATAGGTATAATCTATTAACTGTTATAAGCTTAGTTCCAATAAATCTTATATTCTTTAGAATGCTATTTGATAACACTCTTTTATCAAATGTTCAACCAACTCAATATATAACTAAGGAGTTCTTACTTCAAAATGGTTATTTATTTATTGATAATAATTCGATTGTAATAATCATTATCGTTACACTTCTTTTAATTTATAGATGTATTAATCTTAAAAAAAGCACTAAGTAGTGCTTTTTTTTATTGATTAATCATACACTTTATTATGAACTATGAATCTATTTATAAAAGAGAAAGAATTGTTTTAATAGTTGTTATTATTATTTTTATAAGTATTGCAGTAAAGATATTTTATGTAGAGTTTATTGATTATAAAAAAATCAATAAACTTGCTAATGACTTATGGAGTCGTAATTTACCTATAACATCTGATAGAGGTTCAATTTTAGATCGTAATGGTAAAGTTTTAGCAGGCAATGTTACAACAACTTCTTTATATATAATTCCAAAGCAAGTTAAAGATAAAGAATATACTGCTAAAAAGTTATCTGAAATACTAAATGTTTCTTATGGTGAAATATACAAGCATGTATCTAAAAATTCATCTATAGAAAAAGTTCATCCAGAAGGTAGAAGACTTGATGATAAAGTATCTAAAAAAATTGATAAATTGAAGCTTGATGGTGTTTATTTACTTAAAGAAAGTAAAAGATATTATCCATATAAAAATACTTTATCTCATGTTCTTGGTTATGTTGGTATTGATAATCAAGGATTATCTGGGCTTGAATCTGTTTATAATAACTATTTAACGGGAACTAGTGGTGCTATTAAATATATTTCAGATGGAAAAGGTAATAAACTTAATTTAAGTGAGAAATATAATGAACCATATAATGGACTTAATCTTGTTTTAACAATTGATTTAGATTTACAACTAGCAATAGAAAATGAGCTTGATATAGCAATGAGTAAATATAATCCAGATAATGCATTAATTGTTGCTATGAATCCTCAAACAGGAGAAGTTCTTGGTATGGGTTCTAGACCTTCTTTTGATTCTAATAATTATCAAAAATATGATATTGAAACTATTAATAGAAATTTACCGATATGGAAAACATATGAACCTGGTTCTACTTTCAAAATAATTACATATGCTGCATCAATTGAAGAAAATGTTGTTAATATATTTGATGATACTTTTTATGATACAGGTAAAATAAAAGTTGCAAATGCAACACTACATTGTTGGAAACATGAAGGTCATGGACTTCAAACATATTTGGAAGTAATTCAAAATTCATGTAATCCAGGTTTTGTTACTCTTGGTCAAAAACTTGGTAAAGAAAGACTCATGAAATATATTAAAAAATTTGGTTTTGGTGAAAAAACAGGGATTGATTTAAATGGTGAAGAAAATGGTATTTTATTTAAAGAAGAGAAAATGGGTGAAGTAGAACTTGCAACTACAGCATTTGGTCAAGGTATATCAGTTACTCCAATACAACAAGTTAAAGCTGTAAGTGCTGCAATAAATGGAGGGAATTTATATACTCCTTATATTGTTAAAGGAATTGAAGAACCATTTTCACATGAATTTATTTATGAAAAGAAGAAAAATTTAGAAAGAAAAGTAATAAGTAAAGAAACAAGTTCTTTACTAAGATATGCTCTTGAAACTGTAGTTGCATATGGTACAGGTCATAATGCATATTTAGAAGAATATAGAATAGGTGGAAAAACAGGAACGGCTCAAAAGGTAAAAAATGGCGTATATATGGATGGAAATTATATATTATCTTTTATTGGATTTATGCCTGCTGACGACCCTAAAATAGTATTATATGTTGCAATTGATCATCCTCATAATACTGTTCAGTATGGTGGTACTGTTGCTGCTCCAATTGCAAAAAACATTTTTAAAAGTGCAACTAAAATACTTGGTATTAAGAAAAGTAAGGATGCCTTACCAAAAGAGTACTCATGGCTTGATGAAAAATATGTTTTAGTTCCAGATGTTTTAAATTTAAATGTAAAAGAAGCTAAAAAGCTTCTTAAGAGTTTTAAAGTAAATTATGTTGGAACAGGTGATAGAGTTATAAATCAAATGCCTCATGCAAATACTATGACTAAAGAATATGGAGATATAGTTTTATATTTAAACTAATGTCAATAACTGTAAAATATTTTTTAAGGTAAAGTAATAAGGATGGTATTTATAGTATAATAAGGAGTACAAAGGAAGAGGTGTAATATGCTTATTTTAGCTAAAGCAGCACTTGCTATGATGCTGGGATTCGGTATATCTATTATTTCTGGATTAATAATTGTTCCTTTATTAAAAAAATATAAAATGGGTCAAAATGTTAGTCATACAGTTGGTGAAAGACATATAAGAAAACAAGGAACACCAACTATGGGTGGATTAATATTTATTATTCCAACTTTACTTGCAATGCTCTTTTTATATTTGCATGGAAGTATTTCTTATAGTCACAATTTACTTATTTTAATATTTGTATTTATATCTTACGCTGTACTAGGTGGAGTAGATGATTATATCAAAATAAAACAAAAGAATAATAAAGGTATTTCAATATTTACTAAGTTCTTATTACAAATGGTAATAGCTTTAGTATTTTTCTACATCTTTATGAAAAATGGTGGAGAACCAACACTTACTATTTCATTTTTACATTTAGAAATACCTATGGGTTGGACATTTGGTTTATTTATATTATTTTTACTTGTTGGTTCATCAAATGCAGTTAATATAACTGATGGTCTTGATGGACTTGCTGGTGGACTTTCTGCTATAGCTTTTGTTGCATTTGGTATTATTGCATGGAATACAACATGGATGGAAGGTTATCAAGAAGTCGGAGTTTTTTCATTTTGTTTAGTTGGAAGTTTACTTGGATTTTTAATATTTAATACTCATCCTGCTAAAGTATTTATGGGTGATTTAGGTTCTCTTGCACTTGGTGGTGCACTTGCAACTATTGCTGTAATTACAAGACATGAAATATCACTTGCTTTAATTGGTGGTATATTTGTTGTTGAAACTTTATCATCGCTTATTCAAATTATTGCAATTACTAAGTTTCATAGAAAAGTATTCTTAAGAGCTCCACTTCATCACCATTTTGAAGTACTAGGATGGGATGAAAGAGACATTGTTAAAATGTTTTGGACAATTGGACTTCTTCTTGCTATGGCTGCAATAACATATGGAGTATGGTTATAAGATACATCCTCAGATGTCAGATATTTTAATTTATTTTTAAGATGTAATATTGAAGGAAATAGATTATTAAGATAGGAAGCATTTATGAACGAAATGAATTTCTAATTAAAATATCTGACATCTCAAAATGTATCTTTTTTTGATGTCTTGAAAGGTATTATAGTTTTAAAAAAATATAATTCAATAGATTCGACAAAACATATCAAAATATTCTTGCATTAATTAAAAAAGAAACCTTTAAATAAGGTTTCTTTTATTCTGTAAGATATTTTTCATTTACAAGTAGAGTAATTATTAATGCAACAAATATACTTGCTGTTGGGGCATTTATAATGTGACCTGAAAATACTGCAAGAAGCATTGTTAAAATAATACTTAATTTCATTTCTTTTGCTATTAAATCTTTATTTCTATCTTTAAATGCTTTAATAATAAATGAAATAAAGATGCTAAAATAAATTATTGAACCAATAAGACCATGTCTTAATAAGATATCAAAATAATCTATTTCAATAGTTTTTAAACTTATGTTATCTTTTCCATAGTTTTCAATATATCCCATACCTGCAATTTTTTCTTGGATAGGAGTTTTCTTAAAGTTTTTAAATGAATCATTTAAAAATGTTAATCTTTGACTAAATATAAAGTGATCAACTAAATGATAACTTGTAAATACTTCAGTGTAGTGATTAATTCCTAAGAATTTTTTATGTATTTCTATATTCTTATAAAACGAAGTTTTAGGAACTACGATTATGCCTGATATTAAACATATAATAAGAGCTGATAAACCAATACCAATGAATTTATATTTTTTCTCTTTTATCCATTTAATTAAATAATATATTGCGTGGTATATAACTACAATAGCTATTCCAAGTATTGGAACTTTAGTTCCAATACTAAATGATACATAAAGAGTAGATATTGTGATAAATAGTTTTATAAGGATGTTTGATTTAGATTTTATTATATAGTAAATAATAAATGGCATTAATATACATAAAATATTTCCAACTGCATTAGCACTTAAGAACCAACCAACTGATCCAACTTTAGAGTGATAATAACTTTTAAAACCTGTGTGGGTTAAGTTAGGAATCATTACTAAAATAATGTAAGTTAAAAATATATATAATATTGTTTTAATATCTATTTTTATATCTTCTTCTTTAATTACACTATTTAAAAATAGTAGTTCAAATATGATGTAGTAGGTATTTATTGCATTTTTCATTTCATACGAAAATGCAGGAGTACCTTTATCAACTAATATGATAAATCCAAATAATCCTAGATAAAGAATTGTTAGGATTATTTTTTTAATATTTTTTTCTTTACTAATAAATACTGTATAGTACACTGAAAATATTAAAAATAATAATCTAATTATTGAACCTACTGAATAATTTGTTACTTTATATGATATTTGAAGGGAAGATATGATATCGATTACTGGTTGACTAAATAAAAAAATGAGTAAAATAAGTTTAATGTTTTTCTTTAAAAAACGATTAATTCTTTCCATATTTTTCCTCATTAAATTTTTTCCATGCCATTTCTTCATCCATATCTGGAGATTCTTTTCTCATTTTTATATATTCATCAAATTTTCCAATTACTTTAGCAGGAACTCCAGCAACAACTGAATTTTCAGGAACATCTTTTGTTACAACAGAACCAGCGCCAATAATAGCATTAGGTCCTATTTTAACTCCTGATAAAATAGTTGAATTTGAACCAATAAATACATTATCTAATACTTCAATACATCCACACATATATCCCGCATAACCATCATTCATATTATTTATTACATTATGTATTAAATCGTGATTAATAAATGTAACACCAGATGCAACGGATACGTTATTATGAAATTTAATTAATTCTGGGTCTGATGGTATAAGTCTAGGTTGATAAAAAAAGTTTTCACCAACTTCTTTGAAAATATTATGTTTTACGATATATTTTGTTCTTTTTTTGCTATCAAAAATTAATGCAATACGTAATCTTTTTAGTTGTTTTTTCTTATAAGTTTTCATTTATATCGACTCCAATATTTCTTTATAATTTTATCATAAGTAGACTTTTGATACAATCATATATTTTGGTCTTATTTAATACGATTTATTATGGAAAAAGAGAAGAAAATAATAATAGGTGTATCAATAGTTTTATCATTGCTAGGACTTTTTATGATTTATTCATCTAGTTATGTATGGTCAGAGTTTAAATTTGGTAATAAATATCACTATGCATTATACCAAGGTATATTTTTACTTATTGGTTTAGTTATTTATAGACTCATTTTAAACATTAATTTGGATTTTATTAAGAAAAATATTAATAAATTATTACTAGTTGGTATTATTATGCTTATACTAGTCTCGATTCCTGGAATAGGGGTTTTAAGGAATGGATCAAGATCATGGTTTAAATTAGGCCCTTTTAGTTTTCAACCAAGTGAGTTTATAAAAATAGTTTTAATTATATTTACATCAAAGTACTTAGAAAAATATCATACAAAAATAAATAATATAAAATCATATTTACTGCCAATTTTATTTATGTTATTTTTTATAATTCTTTTAATTATGCTTGAACCAGACTTTGGTAGTTCTTTTATTATTATTTCTACTATTGCATTAATGATATTTATTTCAGGACTTAAAAGTAAAATTATTTTGTATTCTGTTTTATTTGCACTTTTTGGGTTTGCTGGTTTAATTATTGCAGCACCATATAGAGTACTTAGAATAATATCTTTTATTAATCCATGGAGTGATCCTTTAGGGTCAGGTTATCAAATTATACAATCACTTTATGCAATATCTCCAGGAGGACTTTTTGGTCAAGGATTATTTTTATCAAGACAAAAACATTTTTATTTACCTGAACCACAAACTGATTTTATATTTTCTATTATTTGTGAAGAATTAGGTATTATTACTGCAGTTTTAATTTTAATTTTATTTTTTTTGTTAATTTATAATATTTTTAAAGTTAGCTATAAACAAAGTAATCTATTTTATAAATTCTTATCTTTTGGAATAGGGGCAGTTTTATCTGTTCAAACCTTAATTAATCTATCTGTTGTGGTTGGTAATATACCTGTTACTGGGGTTACACTTCCATTTTTTAGTTATGGTGGATCAAGTTTAATTACAACAATTGTTTGCATAAGTATTATTATTAATATAATAAATAGAACAAATGTTTGACCTTATATGTTAAAAGTGCTATAATATTTCGCGATGTAAGGGGTGGTCTTACATATGAAGGATTTTAGTACATATCAAGCACGAAATGCATTAGAACTTAGTCAATTTTCTCCAGTTGCTAAATCACTACAATCAATTGAACTAAGTACTATAACTGATTTAACTGAATTAAGTAGATTCACATCACTTAAACATTTAAAAGTTTATGCAATGAGTCTTATAGAACTATATGAAGACAATATAATTGATACTTCAACTCTTTCGTGTCTGCCAAATTTACAAAGTTTTGTTTTAGAAAATGATGACCATGTTAGAGAGTTATGCTTACGTAATAAAAAAGAATTAAAAACTTTATCTATTACGTCTTGTCATAATTTACGAACAATACCTGGTCTAAAATCCTTAACTAACTTACAAGAATTAGTAATATATGATACCCCTAATATAGATTTAGACTTTTTAACAAGTTTAGTTGAATTTATTAATGAACACCCTAATTTAAATAGAATTGTTTTAGATATAAACTTTTTTAACTTTTTTGATCCAAGACAACTTGAAATTTTAAGATTTAATGGTGTTTGTTTTGCTGAGAAAATTGGAATTAGAGATAACTATATTTTTTCATTTAATATGATGAAAGAATATAATAAACGAATTTTAAAAGTGTATGAAGAAATACATTCAAGATGTAAAAAATCTGATGATATTTTATTTGCTATATATGAGTATGTTAAAAATACGGATTATGATGATGAATCTCTTTTAAATAGACATAGATATCTTGAAAATGGTGGAAAAATATATCGATTTGATAACAGATATAAATCTGTTAATTCATCATATAGTGCACTTATTAGAAAAAAAGCTGTTTGTGAAGGTTACGTAAATCTGTTAAAATATTTTTATAAGCTAGAAGGCGTAGATTTATATCCAGTTATTTGTGAATATAAAGAGCAATCACATGTTGCTGCTAAAGCTCTGATTAATGGAATTGAGTTATACTTTGATCCTGAGCTTGACCATAGATTTAATAACCACAATAATTATGGTATAAGTAAAGATGAGTTTTTAAGAAATCATGATATTTCATTTTATCGTGATAATTTTGATCACTTATCTACTAATTCTGGAGATGCAAGGAAAAGATAATTATGAAAAAATTTTTACAAGAATATTTAGAAAATAATAAAGTTGATGTTCCTATTGAAACTAGGTTAGAAGATGGAACTACATATACAAGTATAATTAGTTATTTTAATTATAATGGAGATTACTTTAATATATCTGATATTAATAAATATATTGATGATATTGATCCTAAGTTTTTATATGAGGTAAATTTCCATGGTTTATATCATTCACAAAAGGTTACTTTTTTTGCATATTTAATTGGTAAAAAGTTAAACCTTTCCCAAGAAGATATGAGAATATTAATGGATGCGGCTAGATATCATGACTGCGGAAGAAAAAGTGATTTTGAAGAAGATTTACATGGCTTAGCGTCTGCTAATAGAATACATGAGAAGATTCATTATGAGAATCCAAATGATATGTACTTATTAAAGGCTATAGTTGAAGCTCATAATCATGATGACTGTGATGATCAAAAGGTTTTTAATAACTGGGTTTTTGAAAAAGAAACAGCTGAGCTTAAAACTAATATTCCTTCATTACCACTTAGTTTCGATAGATTTAAACGTTTAAGCGACATTTTAAAAGATGCTGACGCTTTAGATAGACTTAGATTTAAAAACTGTTCAGCTGTATTAAATGAAAAATATCTAAGAATAGATTATTCAAAAACTTTGGTTAAATTATCTAAAGAATTAAATGAATATTATCTACGTAGAGAAGTGGAAGAATCCTATGCAAGTGAGAGTAAAAAACATGAAGTAGGAACTTTTGATAAGAAACTTTGTTATCATAGTATTGGCTTTGATTTTTTCAAATTACAGGGTATTTTAAAGCATGGAATAGTATCTCATTATAATGCAATTATGAATGATATTCCAATTTCAAGAAACTTTAACGGTAATAATGGTGAGTTCTGGATATCGGTGGTTGATGCAGATTCAGAACTTCCAAATAAAAATGCATATGAAACTTATGTAAAAAATAAGATTAGTTTTTTATGCTACGTTGATGAACTTAATGAAGGTGTTGATAGAGCTAGAGAAAATGGTTCTTTAGATCCTAGAAAATCACCTGAGTATCCAGATGAAAAATTTGTATTTGATAAAATACCTCTTGAGTGTATTCAGTTTTTATCCATTCCAAGACATTTAGTTAATAAAAGTGTTATGGATCCTGAATTTGACTATATTTTCTGTAATTCTCAATATGAAATGGTGAAACTTAATGTTGAAAATTATATGGTTGAACTTGAAAAACTATGTGATATTAGAATTAACCGAGGAAAAATAAATGATATTCTTGAGGATATGAAAAAAGAACAATATGAGTACAATAGCTTAAGTAGAGGCGAAGCTCAAATAATTAAAAAAATGTATCTTGATCAAATGGATGCAGACAAAGCCAAACTAAATTCAATTATAAGATATTACATGCAAATTGGTTTTGCTCAACTTTTAGATAAAAAACCTGATGATTTAATAACTTTAGGTGAAGTTATTGATTATCTTTTAAAAGAATATGGTATTGAATATATACCAGTTGATGAGCTTGAAAAGGTTCCATATAATGAAGATGATATTAAATTTCCATTCATGCATGATAATGATTCATACCTTTTAAGATTATCGACATTTGATTTAACCAAAAATATAAATGAAAATAATGGAAGCGCTAGATAGCGCTTCTATTTTTTTATGTTTTACGTAAATACTACTTAGGATTTAACATTATTTATGTAATTTATAGTATAATTTAATGTAAGAAAAAGAAAGGAAAGATTTATATGAAAGTAATCGTTTCCGCTGGAGGTACAGGTGGTCATATTTATCCTGCACTTGCAATTATAGATATATTAAAAAAGATGTATAAAGATTTAGACATTTTATATATAGGTACTCACAATAGAATGGAAAAAGATATTATTCCTGAAAAGGGTATAAAGTATGAAGCTATTGAAATATATGGATTTAATAAAAAAAGAGTATTAACTAATATTAAAAACTTATATCTTATCGCTAAAGCTTTTGTTAAATGTAAAAAGATAATGAAAGAGTTTAAACCTGATTTAGTTATAGGAGCTGGAGGATATGTAACATTTCCTGTTTTAAAAACTGCTCAAAAATTAGGTATTAAAACTTTTATTCATGAACAAAATAGTTTTTCTGGTAAAACTAATGTGGCTTTAGGAAAGAATGCTGACTTAATTGGTGTATCTTTTGAAAAATCAATGGATGACTATAAAAATACTAAGGGTAAAGTTTTCTTAATGGGTAATCCATGTGGTAAAAGAGCTTTAGAAATTAAACAAATAAAAAAATCTGAAGTTGGATTTAAAGAGGATTTACCACTTGTTGTTGCTGTTGCTGGTTCTCTTGGTAGTGTCACAGTAAATAATGCAATGAAAGATGTTTTAAAAAGTGTCGGAGATAAAAAATATCAACTTTTATACATAACAGGACAAGCTCACTATGATAGTTTTGTTAATGGTGAAACATTTCCTAAAAATGTAAAAGTAGTTCCATATTTTAATAATTTATCTGGTTTACTTAAATCTACTGATGTGTTAGTTTCAAGATCTGGAGCAAGTACTATGAGTGAGGTAATTGCACTTAATGTTCCAACCATATTTATCCCATCACCATATGTTGCAAATAACCATCAGTATTATAATGCACTTGACTTAGTTAATAAAAAAGCAGCTCTTATGATAGAAGAAAAGGAATTTTCTAAAGATAAGATGCTTAAATCTATTGATAAGTTACTTGAAAATAATAAAGAAATAAAAAATAATTTAAAAAATATTTCCTTAGTTGATTCTGAAGAAGTATTTACTAAAGAAATTAAGGAGTTATTAAAATGAAAGAAGAATTATTAAAGTTTGGTAAAGTAAAAGAAAATGTTGATTTAAGAAACTATAATACATATAAAGTTTCAACAACTGCTAATTATTTGGTTGATATTAAAAATGAAGAATCACTTGTTGGATTAATTTCTTATTTAAAAGAAAATCATATAAAATATTTAATACTAGGTAATGGATCAAATATTGTTTTACCTAATAGTAATTTTAATGGTGTTATTGTTAGAATAAACGAACTTAATACTATTGACATTGATGATGATGAAGTTACAGTTGGAGCAGGTGTTATGCTTCCAAAACTAGTTAATGAGGTAGTTGATAACTGTTTAACTGGGCTTGAATGGGCCGCTGGTATTCCTGGTACAGTAGGTGGAGCTGTTGTTGGTAATGCTGGTGCGTATTTATCTGATATTTATACTTACATTTTATCAGTAAGAGTTCTTGATAAAGATTTAAACATAAAAGAAATAAATAAAGATGAAATTAAATATTCATATAGATACTCTTCTTTTAAGGATAATAAAGATTTAATTATCTTAAGTGTTAAATTAAAACTTGAAAAAGGAAGTTCTGATGAGTCTTTAGCAATTATGAAAAAAAGACTTGATCGAAGAATTGAGTCTCAACCACTTGAGTATCCTAGTGCTGGTAGTGTTTTTAGAAATCCTGAAGGTGATTATGCTGGAAGACTTATTGAAGCGTGTGGCCTTAAAGGAAAAACAATCGGTGGAGCTATGGTATCTGAAAAGCATGCTAATTTTATAATTAATTATAATAATGCTTCTCCTCAAGATGTAAGAGATTTAATAAAACTTGTACATGATACAGTTTTAAAAGAAACTGGAATAGATTTAATTTTAGAACAAGAATTAATAGATTGGGAGTAATTTTATGGAAAAGAAGAAGGAACGTAAAATTAATATAATTGGTTTAATAGTAATTATTTTAGTAGTTTACCTAACTGCTTCTTTTGTGTATTATTTAATGACTCTTCCAATTAAGAATATTTATATTTATGGAAATAATTTTGTAAGTGATGCTGAAATTATTGAAACTGCTGGAATCAAAAAGTATCCTTCAATGATTAAAGTTGGAAGAAATAAGCTTAAGAAAAAATTGCTTAAAAATGCCTTTATTGATGGGGTTAAAATTAAGAAGAAATTAAATGGAACTATAAAAATTACAATAAATGAAAGTAAGCCACTTTTTTATAATAGAAATACTAATAAAATAGTTTTATTAAATGGAAAAGAAGTTGATTCTAAATTATCATATAAGGTTCCATCACTTATTAATATTGTTCCAAATGATTTGTATAAAAAGTTAGTTAATGCATTTAGTAAAGTTAACTATGATATTATTCTACAAATAAGTGAAATAGAATATTCACCTGATGTTATAAATGGTAAAACTATAGATTCTGATAGATTTTTACTTCGTATGATTGATGGTAATAGTGTATATATAAATCCTGTTAATATTAAAAGATTAAATAATTATTTTGATGTTTATGATAGACTTCCAGATAACGTAAAAGGAACTTTATATTTTGATTCAAATAGTGATAACAACATGTTTAAAATATATGGTCAAAGTGAAGTAAGTGAGGTTTCACAAAATGAAAACTAACTATAACTTAGTTATGAAAGATATTATTAATAATCTTGATAATACTCCTAGATTACTTCTTCATTCATGTTGTGGCCCTTGTTCAACTACAGTTATAAATATTTTAAGTAAATATTTTGTTGTTGATGTTTTATACTATAATCCTAATATTGAACCTGAAGAAGAATACTTAAAAAGAAAACATGAACAAATAAAATTCATTAATGAATTTAAGGGAGATAATCCTGTTAATTTAATTGATGCTGATTATGATAATGAAGATTTTATGGAAGATCTTCATCCACTTAAAGATGAAAAAGAGGGTGGAGCAAGATGTGCAGTATGTATTAAAAAGAGAATGGAATATACTGCTAAAAAAGCTAAAGAACTTGGTTACGACTTTTTCACAACAACTCTTACAGTAAGCCCTCACAAAAATAGTGAAATGATTAATAAAATAGGAGCATCTTTAGAAGAAAAATATAATATTAAATTTTTATATAGTGATTTTAAAAAAGAAGATGGCTACTTAAAAAGTATTAAATATGCTAAAGAATATGATTTATATAGACAAAACTACTGTGGATGTAGATATTCAATTTATGATGATATTGATGGTGATTAATATCATCATTTTTTATTGAAATTAAGCATAATATTTGATAAAATACTATTGGCCTTAAAAAAAGGAAAAATACACATTAATGGGGATTATTTATATCGAGTGCCACTTGTGGTGTTATAGATAAGTAGATCCATTAAGCGGAAAAAAACGAAGGAGGATGAAATTTATGGCTGTAGTTTCTATGAGTTATTTATTAGAAGCTGGGGTTCATTTCGGTCATCAAACAAAAAGATGGAACCCTAAAATGAAGGAGTATATTTATACTTCTAGAGATGATATTTATATTATCGATTTACAAAAAACACAAGCTTTAATCGAAGAAGCTTATGCAGAAATTAAAAGTATCGCAGATAACGGAGGAAGTTTCTTATTTGTTGGTACTAAAAAACAAGCTAGCGAAGTAGCTAAGGAAGAAGCAATAAGATCTGAATCTTATTACGTAACTGAAAGATGGTTAGGTGGTACACTTACAAACTTCAGAACTATCAGAAGTCGTGTTAAGAGAATGGAACAAATTGAAAAAATGGAAGCAGATGGTAAATTTGATTTACTTCCTAAGAAAGAAGTTATCGGTCTTAAAAAAGAACATGATAAACTTGAAAAAATCTTAGGTGGTATCCGTGAAATGGTTAAACTTCCACAAGCAATAATTATTGTTGATCCAAAGAAGGAAGCTAACGCTATCCATGAAGCAAGAAAATTAAATATACCTGTATTTGGTATTGTTGATACAAACTGTGATCCAGATGATGTAGACTATGTTATTCCTGGCAATGACGATGCTGTTAGATCAGTTAAAGTTATTCTTGGAGTTTTAGCAAATGCTATTTGTGAATCTAAAGGATTAGAAATTGTTGATTATGTAACTGAAGATGAAACTAAAGTAAAAGCTCAAAAAGCTGAAAAAACTGAAGCTAAAGAAGAAGTTAAAGAAGAAAAGAAAGCTGCTAAAAAAGAAGTAGTTAAAGAAGAAGCTAAAGCTGAAGAAAAACCAGCTAAAAAAGAAACTAAAAAAGAAGAAAAAGAAGATTTATCTTCTAAAACTTTAACTGAACTTAAAGCTATCGCTAAAGAAAAAGGCGTTAAAGGTTACTCAACAATGAAAAAAGATGAACTTGTTAAAGTTCTTGGATAATTAATAATATAAGAAAGGGATTTTAATTATGGAAATAACTGCTAGTATGGTTAAAGAATTACGTGAAGCTACTGGTGCTGGTATGATGGATTGTAAAAAAGCCCTTAGCGAATGTAATGGAGATATGAATGAAGCTGGTAACTGGCTTCGTGAAAAAGGTATTGCTAAATCAGCTAAAAAAGAATCAAGAATTGCTGCTGAAGGTTTAGCTAATATCTATATTGAAGGAAATAAAGCTGTTGTTGTTGAAGTAAACTCTGAAACAGACTTCGTTTCTAAGAATGATGAATTTAAAGCAATGATCGATGAAATCGGAAATGCTATATTAAAAGGTTCTGCAAAAACTATGGATGAAGCTTTAGCTCTTCCATCAAGTGAAGGAACTATTCAAGATTTAATTGTTGCTAAAGTTTCTAAAATTGGTGAAAAACTATCTTTCAGAAGATTTGAAGTAGTTGAAAAAACTGATGCTGACAACTTTGGAGCATATTTACATATGGGTGGAAAAATTGCTGTTTTAGTTGTAACTGAAGGAGCTACTGAAGAAGTTGCTAAAGATGTTGCAATGCAAGCTGCAGCTATGAAACCTAAATATGTATTTGTTGAAGATGTACCAGCTGAAGTACTTGAAGAAGAAAAGAAAGTATTAAAAGAACAAGCTATGAATGAAGGTAAACCTGCTGAAATAGCTGAAAAAATGGTTACTGGTAGAATTAATAAATTCTATAAAGAAATTTGTTTAACTAAACAAGCATTCATCAAAGATGGTGACATCGATGTTGAAACTTATGTTAAAAATAATAAAGGTACTATTAAATCAATGGTACGTTACGAAGTAGGCGAAGGAATGCAAAAAAGAGAAGAAAACTTTGCTGAAGAAGTAATGAACCAAGTTAACGGTACTAACTAATAAATTAATTAGACACTTTACTAGTAAAGTGTCTTTTTATTTCTTTATAAAAAATATTCAAAATAGTATAATAAATGGTATAGGTGATATCTATGAAAAGATTAGTGCAAGTTATAGTTTTTATACTTTTAATAGCTGCTTTTATTTATCTTGGTTCAAGAGATTATAAAGATAAAGTTAAACAAAATAAAAAAAGTAATGATCCAAGAGATGTACTTATTAGTGATGATACTGTATTTATAGAAACAAATCATTCTAAAATACTATCTAAACTATCTACTAATTCTAGTTTTATTTTATATGCATGTATTAATGAGAATAAACTTTGTTCTAAGTATGGAATGCTTATAGATGAAATAGCTAAGAATTATGAAATTAATGATGTTTATTATTATGACTTTAAACAAGATAGAGATAATAATAATGGAACATACCAAAAAATAATATCTAAGCTTGATAAGTATTTACTTACAGATGATTTAGGAGAACAAGACTTACACGCTCCAACACTTATTTTCGTTAAGAATGGAAGTATTTATGCTTTTGATGATAGTTTATCAAGTTATCATGGAAATAAAAAATTAGATGATGTATGGAATGAAGAAACTATCAACTATAAAAGGGAGTTTTTAATTGATACTATGGAGGGATATTTGTTAAATGAATAGAAGTTTAGAAAGGAAAAAAGACTTAATAGGTGGGATACTTTTTATAAGTTTTGTTTTATTCTTAATTATTGGTGGATATTTTTTAACAAGATATATGACTAGTGATAAAGAAAAAGAAAAGGCTGCTAAAAATGAGGTTAACCAATTTAAGATTGATGATAAAAAAGATTTAGTTTATTTTGATAATGAAGAAGTTGTAAGTGATGCAATTGATTTAGTTTATAAAGACGTTATTATCAATTTAAAAGAAGCAGATACTGTTAATGAGTTATTAAAATCACAAATGGATGAAATTAGAAAATCTGTTAAGAAAACTAGTGAAAATCAAGTTGATACAACTAGAGAAATACAATTTGATAATTCTGATATATTTTCTGCTAAGGAAAGAGATTATGTTTCCTATGAATCAGCAAACTATATTAGTTTAGTTGTAACTGATAGTGATTTTGATATATATACTGGTAGTAAAATAACTAATCAAGAATCTTACACATTTAGTTTATCTAATGGAAAAAGATTATCAAATGAAACACTACTTGGTTATAATAATTTAACACTTGATATGGTTAAAGAAAAAATTAGAGTTAAATTAACTGATGATCAAACAGAAATTAATGATGGAACTAATATTTTAGTTGATGATACTATTAATGCTATAAATGGTGAAAATGCTGTTTTATATGTTAATAGATCAGGAAAATTATGCTTAAGTTTTATTGTAAAAACATCAAATGAAAGTTATAATGATAACATAGAACTTAATTAAAGGAGGTTTTATATATGAATAATGATTATGAAAGTAAAATGATTAAAGCTGTAGAAACTATGGATTCTAGACTTTTAAATATAAGAGCTGGTCGTGCTAATCCTGCAATGCTTAATGGTATTGTTGCTGAATATTATGGAACACCAACACCAATCCAATCTCTTGCAAATATAACTGTTCCAGAAGCTAGACAACTATTTATTAAACCTTTTGATAAATCAGCTTTAAAAGAAATAGAAAGAGCTATTAATGAAGCTAATTTAGGTATTACACCAACTAACAATGGAGAAATAATAATTTTAACTATTCCTGAACTTAATGAAGAGAGAAGAAGAGAATATGTTAAACAAGCTAAACAAATTGGTGAAGAAGGAAAAGTTGCTGTTAGAAATGTTAGACAAGATGCTAACAATGATATTAAAAAACAAGAACTTCCTGAAGATGAAGAAAAACTTTATCTAGAAGATATTCAAGAACTTACTAATAAATATAATAAAATTATTGATGATAAGATAAAAGAAAAAGAAGAAGAACTAATGCAAGTTTAGTTCTTTTTTATTGACTTAATAACTATATTATTATAGTATATTGCTCTAACTAAGGGTGAATTGTTTATGAGTAAATATAGACTAGTTGTAAAAACTATTAATGAAGTAAATGATCCTGTTAAAAGAAAGACACTTTATTATTTTAGAAGTAGATTTTCTTCTATATTTTTTGATGCTGAAAATGTGAAGTTAACTTTTAGTTATGTTGAATGCTCTAATGCTTATTACAGAGATAAACTTCACATGAAATCAAGTATGCCAATTGTTGTTTATGTTACTAATGAAGGTATGTTTGATACGATAACAAAAAGAAGAATTGATATAAGTAGTGAATATGTTAAACTTGATGCTTTATCTGATGAAGAATTTGAAAAAATGGTTACTACTATGAGTGAAAATGATTTATTAATGTATAGGGAATCACTTAATGAACTTGCAAGAATTGCTGATGAAACTAGAATAAAATATTTTCAGTTTAGAAGTGAATATAATTTAGAAAGTCAATTAAAGCCATATAAAGATGAAGCAAAAGAAGAAAAACCATCAATAAGAACAAGATTTAAATCTATATTTAGAAGAGGAACTAATAAAAAAAATTAGTTCTTTTTTTACGCGTTTTTCATATAATAATCTATATTGAAAATTTGATAAAAATATGGTATATTTTTCTTATAGAAATAGGAGGATGATTTTATGCCAACATGGCTAATTATTGTACTAGCAGTTGTTGCTGTATTAGTATTATGGATTATTGGTTCATATAATGGACTTGTAAGACTAAGAAACAGAGTTAGAGATCAATGGGCTCAAATCGATGTTCAACTTAAAAGAAGATTTGATTTAATTCCAAATTTAGTAGAAACAGTTAAAGGATATGCAAAACATGAAAGTGATACTTTAGAAAATGTAGTTAAAGCTCGTAACACTTATTTAAGTGCAACTACACCAGAAGCTCAAATGGAAGCTAATGGAGAGTTAACTCAAGCTATTTCTAAATTATTTGCTTTAGCTGAAGCATACCCAGATTTAAAAGCAAATACTAACTTTGTTAAAATGCAAGAAGATTTAAAGGAAACAGAAGATAAGATATCTTACGCAAGACAATTTTATAACGATACAGTACTTCAATATAATAATAAAGTTGAAGTTATTCCAACAAATATTATTGCAGGAATGTTTGGATTTAAGAAAGAAGCTTTCTTTGAAGCACAAGGTGCTGAAAGAGAAAACGTTCAAGTTAAATTCTAAGCTTACAGAATCTGTAAGCTTTTTTTTCTAGAAGGGATAAGGCTATATGAAAAAGATATTTTTATTTGTTATTTCTTTTTTAATTTTACCAGTTATTTCTTATGCAGCATCTCCTGTTAATAATGTTAACTATAAAATTAAGCAAGATTATATTGAAGCTTATATTCAACCAAATGGAGATGTAAAAGTTAAACAACTTTTAGTATATGATGGTTCCTTTAATGGTGTATTTGCAAAAATAGTTTACGATAATCCTGGTTTATCAACTAGTTCTTTAAATTATGAAAATAATGATATTTATAATTTTGATGGAGTTAATGATTTTAAATTATCTGCAAAAAGTGTAAATAGAGTTTCTTTTGATACATTTAATGAAGGTGGATTTGAAAGATTTGATAAAGTAAGTTATGCATCAAAGGGTGATCAATATAAATATGTTGTTGATGATCCTTACGGATACTATAAATATACAATTTATCACGCAACTCATAATGATAAAGTAGCTTTTTTACTTGAATATACTTTAGATAATGCAGTTGTTATGCATCCTGATGTTGCAGAACTTTACTGGCAAATACTTGATGATGATCCTGATAAAGATGAAGAATCTGATGTTAGAGTAAGAGTTTATTTACCAGAAAGTGATACAAAAGAAACATTTAGAATTTGGACACATGATATATTATCATCTAATATTAATTATATTGAAAAAAATGGTGAATTAATTGGTTTTGAAGCATCTGCTGATAAAGTAGGTCATGGTGATCAATTTGATGTTAGAACAACATTTAATAAAGATTTAATAACTGATTCATCTTCACTTGATTACTTCGATGGTGAAGGATTTAGTGGAATTTTAAAAGTTGAAGAAAAAAGAGCTGAAGAAGCTAACCAAGAAAGAGCAAGACTTAGAAGAATTTATAATTTCTTTAAAGTTGTTGCAAAAGTATTACTTGGAGCAATAGGAGCTGGATTCTTATTTATTTTATATTTACTTAGAAAACCAAAAGTTGATTTTAATGGTGTTCAATATTATCGTGAATTTATAGATGACTATAACGTAGAAGTAATTGACTATTTATTTAATAAGCAATTAACTCCTAATGCACTTTCTGCTGCTATTATGAATTTAATATATTTAAAGAAAGTAACTGTAGAAGAAGTAAAAGACGAAAAGAAAAAATTACTTGATAAGAGTAAAGATTATAAATTTACTTTAATTGATAGAGAAGGATTAGATGAGTCTAATACTAAACTTGTTGAATTCTTATTTGATAAAGTTGGAAATGGAACTGAATTTACAACTAAAGGATTAAAGAAATATGCATCTAGTTTATCTACTGGTAGTAAATTTAATACTAGTTATACATCATGGAACAAGGAAGTTATTTCTCAAGGTAAAAAACAAGAGTTTTATAGATCTAAATCTACACCTACAATAATTGCTATAGTTTTATTACTATTATCAATTTTATTTGTAGCTTTAGGTGCTGGTCAAGGTGTTGATTACTGGTTACTATATTTAACTTTACCTGCAGCATTTGTTCTTGTTATATATGTTGCAGCTGCTAAAGCGTATAGTGAAAAAGGAACTCTACATTTAAAGAAATGGAAAGCATTTAAGAACTTCTTAAATGACTTTGGATCTTTTGATATTAAAGAGTTACCTGAAGTTGCTTTATGGGAAAGATATTTAGTATACGCAGTTATTTTTGGACTTGCAAAAAAAGTTCAAAAAGACATGAATGTTAAAATTAAAGAGTTAGAAGATATGGGTCAATCATTTGATTCAATGTCTACATTTACTAATATTTATATTTATGATTCAATAAGATCAAGCTTCGCAAGAGCTGTTACAGATGGAAGAAGAAGTTATGCTGCTTCTCGTGCTAATGCTTATTCATCTTCATCATCTGGTGGAGGCTTTGGTGGAGGCGGATCCTTTGGTGGAGGCTTCGGCGGAGGCGGCGGAAGTCACGGAGGATTCTAATATAATTAAAAAAGGTATTTTAAATACCTTTTTTTAGTGTATAATATATCTTGTCACTTTAAATCAGGAGGTATGATTTATGGGTTATGATTTATTTAAAGATTTACAAAAGAAGTATGGAATTCCATGTCCACAAGTATATTCAAGTTTATTTAAGAATGTTAAGTTTATGCCTGGTACTATTGAATCAACTATAACTGAGGAAAATACAAATAGTTCTGATGTTGTTTCAATATATGCAAGAGATGTAGCTTTTTTTGGAGATATGGTTAAAGTAAATATTTTGACTGAAAAAACATTTTTTGCAAATCATGTAGTTGATAAGATTTATTATGCTCTTAATTTTAATTATTTTGTAATATCTAATATTCATATTATAGAATCAGGTGTTGTTTTTGATTATGAATGTTATGATAGTGATGCATTTAAAGAGGTAAGTCATGAACATAATGATGGTAATCCAAAGCCAGAAATGTTTGCAGCAGCTAATATAAAACCATTTTATAAAGATACAGGATTTATAGGTTATAAAGAAAAAAATCATGCAATAAATTACATATTAGTTAAGTTTTTCGAAGCTAAAGCAAAAAATATAATGGATACATCTAGGGATAGAACATAAAAAATAAAAGGTATATTAATACCTTTTTTTTATGCTATAATTATTTTTAGTAGGATGTGATAACTTGTGAAAACAAAGAGAATAAGAACTAAAAAAGAAAAAACAATATTAATACTAGATATTATTGTTCTTGCAATATGTGTTATTAGAGTGGCTCCTAACTTTAGATTTTTTACTGGTGCTATTGAAGGCTTTTTAGCATATAAAAGTGGACCACTAACTTTATTTTTGATGATTTTTTATATGATATGGGCAATGCTTTTAATGCTATTTATTAAAAACTTTTTAATTATAGCCATATATATGGCATATAGAATTCCAAAATCAAGAATGATTAAAGAAAATACTAAGTATGAGGTTATAGAAAATATAGATTATTATAGAGAAAGATTTAAAAATATTACTCCTGCTGAGATTAGTTTATTAACTGATCTTGAAATAGAAACTAAAAAAGATATTTCAGCTTCTATATTAAATTTATATAATAAAAAAGTTTTATCATTTGATGGGTCAGGGAAAATGATAGTTGATGCAAATGCTGATATATCAAATTTAAAGAATAGTGATAAATATTTATTTAGTTTAATAACAAATAATAATTTAAATACAGTAAGCATTAATGAATGGAAAAGTATAGCTGAAAAAGAAGCTATTGAAGATGGTTATATAGTTGATAAAAATGCTCCTAAAACTGGTAGTTTTGTAAGTTCAATTAATACATTTGCAAAATTAATGATGGTATTATTTGCATCTGCTTTAATTGGTGGAGCTTATTTAGTTACTCCTGTAGGTCAGAAATTAATGAATGAATTCGAAGAATACGATAAAATAGCAGATGAAAAGAGTAACGAAGAAATAACAGAATTAATTAAAACTGATAAGGATTTTAGTAAACTTACTTATGATTTATATGTTAGATCTATTCCAATTGCTATTGTTGGAACATTTACAGTAACATCACTATTTTTATTATTTGCAATGCCACTTTATGCTAAAGCAAGAAGTGTTACATATAAAATGGTTGATGAAAATGATAAATATGAAAGAAGTTCTGAAGGAAAACTTCTTGTTGAACAAATTGCAGGTATGAAAAACTTTATTCATGATTTTAGTAATTTATCGCAAAGTGAAAAAGAACAAGTTGTTTTATGGAATGACTTTATAATTTATGCAATTTTACTTGAAGAGAATGAGAAAATTATAAATGAAATATTCCAAGTTAAAAATATGAATATAAATGTTTTAAATAGTGCTAATATAAGTACTAATAAATTAATATAAAAAGGTATGTAAATACCTTTTTTATTTGATATAGTATGCAAAATAAGTTATAATAACCATCAATTAGTTTGGAGGTTTTGTGAATGACTTCTCATGATAAAAAATATAAAGAATCACAAGATTCATTTAAAGCAACGTTTCAAATGCAGTATGCAGGCCAAATGCTTCAAAATGTGAATATTGATTATGATAAATTCTATGGTTGTATAGATAAGACTTTTGGTCAGCATGCAAAAATCGAAAGCTATGTAAAATTAAGTTTCAAATTTGATGATAAATTTTTTGATGGTAATGTTTATTTTCGTTCAACAGAATTTGATCATTACTATAATTCAACTTTAGTTCGTGAGATATGTTTTAAGTTTGAAGAGAAATACTATTTAATCAGAGTAGCTAGTATCTCATACGAAGAAGGAAAACGTTTATGTCGATGCTATGTTGATGTATATAATGAGGAGACTGTTTCAGAAAAAGTACAATATCCAAACGATCTTGTCTCTTTAATAGATAATAACGAAGTTCATTATGATTTCTATAAATATTATCATGAAATAGAACTAAGTGCTGATGCCAATATAATTGGTGAAGTTATTAAAAATGTAAGTAGAGATCTAATTCAAAGATAATTTAATAAAAGGTATGTAAATACCTTTTTTATTTGATATAATTATTTGTAAGAGGGATTAATTATGACTGTTGAAATTAATGGCATAGATGTTAATGTTGTAATTGAAAAAAAGAAAAATAAAAATATGTATTTTCGTTTTTTAGATGCAACTACTTTACAAGTTACTTGTCCCTTTTTAATGACTAATTCTTTTGTAATTTCATCAATTAATAAAAATATAAGAGCCTTATCAAAAATGCAAAAAAGAGCTGAGGAAAATAGTGAATCTGATGAATATTTTTGTTTTCAAGGTAAAAGATATATTAGAGTTTTTGATGAGTCATTAAATAAGGTAACTTTTGATCAAGATTTTGTATATGCAAAGGACGAAAAATCTCTAGATAGATTTATTAAAAAATATACTAAAGAGTATTTTGAATTAGAAGTAAATTATATAAAAGAATACTTTCATGATATACCAGAGTTTAAACTTCGAATTAGAAAGATGAAAACAAGATGGGGAGTATGTAATCGAACTGATAAAGTAGTTACACTTAATAGTGAACTTATTAAAAGAACGAAAGAAGAACTTGATTACGTAATTATTCATGAACTTTGTCATTTTTATGAAGGCAATCATTCAAATAGATTTTGGGCGCATGTATCAAGATACTGTCCAAATTATAAAATAATTAGAAAAACAATGAAGGAGGCTATCTAAAATGTTAATTACGTCTGTTAATAATGAAAAAATAAGAGAATTATCTAAACTTCAAATTAAAAAATATCGCGATATTCAAAATAAGTTTTTAGTTGAAGGAGATCACTTAGTAAATGAAGCTTATAAAAGTGGATATTTACTTGAAGTCTTTGTTTTAGATGAAAATAAATATGATTTTAATAATGTAGATAAGATTATTGTTACACCTGAAGTTATGAAGAAATTATCAGAACAAGAAACAACTCCAGATATTATTGGTGTATGTACTTATATTAATAATACTTTAAGTGATTCAAATAATTTACTTATTTTAGATGGCATTCAAGATCCTGGTAATTTAGGAACAATAATAAGAAGTGCTGTTGCTTTTAATTTTGATATCTTACTTGGTAGTAATACAGTTGATATATATAATAGTAAAACTATTAGATCTACTGAAGGTATGATTTTTCATATTAATTTTGTAAAAGATAATATTCAGTCTTTTGTAATGTATAATGACAAGTATGATTATTATATTGCTGATATGAATAAAGGTGTAAATATTAAAGATTTTAATCGTGCTGGTAAAATGGTTGCAGTTATTATGGGAAACGAAGGCAATGGTGTATCTGATGCAACTAGAAACATTATTAATAATTATGTTCATATTGGTGAATCTGATAAATGTGAGAGCTTAAATGTTGGAGTTGCTGCATCTATTATTATGTATGAATTAGGTGATAAATAATGGATAAGATATATATTGGAAAAGTAATTGGTACTCATGGTATTAAAGGTGAAATTAAAATATTATCTGACGTTGAGGTAAGCGATAAAGCTTTTAAATCTGGAAATATTTTATATTTTGAAAATGAAAGTAATGGATATATTATTGATTCTGTTAGAGTTCATAAGGGTGCATATTTAGTATTGCTTAAAGGATTTAATAATATTAATGATGTGTTATTTTTAAATAAGAAAAAAACTTATATTGATAGAAGTGCTGTACTTACTAATAGTGAGTACGTTTTAGAAGAATTATTAGATTTTACTGTATGTGATGAAAACAACAATAATCTAGGTTTAATTAAAGATTATGAGTTTAATGGATCATATGCTACATTTTTAGTTGATGGAGATAAGAAATTCTATCTTCCTAATGTTGAAAACTACGTTACAAAGATTGATTTAGAAAATAAAAAAGTTTATACTAAAAACGTAGGGGATTTGATGTTATGAGAATTGACGTTTTAACTTTATTTCCAGATTCTATCAAAGGCTTTTTGGATGAATCAATTATTAAAAGAGCTATTAGTTCTGGTAAAGTAGAAATAAACTTAATAAATTTTAGAGATTATTCACCACTTAATAATAATCAAGTAGATGATACGCCTTATGGTGGTGGAGCAGGTATGGTTCTTAGATGTGAACCAATCTTTAATGCAATTGAAGATATTAAAACTGATGATTCATATGTCATAATGTTAACTCCAGAAGGAAAAACTTATAAACAAGCTAAAGCTAAAGAACTTTTAAATAAAAAACATATTATACTTCTTTGTGGACACTATGAGGGTTTTGATGAACGAATCAAAACTTTAGTTGATGAAGAAATATCCATTGGTGATTTTATTTTAACTGGTGGAGAGATTGCAGCAACAGCAATAATAGATTCAGTTGTAAGACTAATAGATGGAGTCATAACTAAAGAAAGTTTAGATTCAGAAAGTTTTAATGACAACTTACTAGATTATCCAACTTACACTAAACCTGCTGAATATAAAGGTTTAAAAGTTCCAGATGTTCTTATAAGTGGAAATCATGAACTTATTAATAAATGGAGAGAAGAAGAAAGAATTAAAAAAACCAAAGAAAAAAGACCAGATTTACTAGATTAGAGGTGATTATTATGAAGTATAAAATATATCGTCGTAAAAAAAGATTAAAAGGTGTTGTTACATATAGTAAAAAAGAACCGTATGTATTTAATCCGGCATATAGAAAAAGTGATAAGATTATCGATATTGATAAATTATCTTTATATAATAGTGATATGACAAATAATATATTAGTAAAAAAATATATTAAAAGATATAAACATCTTTTAAAGATGGTATATTTACTTTTTAATAATGAAATTCCAACAGGAGATGGAACACCTGCTGTATTAAGTGAAATTGATAAGATGCGTGGTATTATTAATGATAAATATCATAAATATATTACTTTAGAAAATGAAAGGTTATTCTTAAAAGAACTTGATTACATAGAAAAAGAACTTAAACAAAATTATATTGAAAGAGTTTTATTTGAAAAACGAGTTATAGGTAATCAAAATCTTATGAGATAGGGTTTTATTATATGGTTATTGTTACTCAAAGAGAGAAACTATTTGATTTACTTAGAAAATATATAAACGATGATTATTCTATTGGGTTTCATGGTGTTGCTAAATATAGATTAGATGGTAAAACACATACAAGCATTTCATACGTTATTGAAAACGTTATGAAAGATGGTCTTAATATTAATGATCAAAGGACTTTATTAGGTACAACACAGTTTCTTGATGATAATTATTTTACAGATGAACAAGATTTTGTTACGAGGTATAAGTATGGAGATGTTAAAGAGTATATAGTTGTTGCTCTTCCTAAATTTATAACTAACAGTAAAGGCGACAAACTATATTTAGGTCATCCCACATATAAGGAAACTAACCAACCTCAAGGTTATCAAATTACATCACTGGCTGATTTATTGTTACCAATTTATTCTTCTGAACAATCAATACTTCCTACAGAGTTTATTTTAGGAAAACTTGATATAGGAAGTGCATGTAGATTTAAACCTAATCCTAATCATATGTCTTTAAATGGTACCGGTAATAAGGTATCAGATGAATTTTTTAATAAATGTTTATCTATGTTAAATAAGGCTAATAATTTTTATGGGGTAGATGAATCATTTCAAGTAACTGATAAAGAAGATGCATTATTAAATGTTGAAATCATAGAAGAAGAATATGATAGATTACAAAAATTAACTGGTTCAGAATTGATGGAAAAAGAAGATAAACTTCAAAAATTAGATTATCAAACTAGAATGGTAATCACAGCTTATCCAAACGCAATTAGAAATACATTTGATGAATATATAAAAGAAAATAATAATAAAAAAAGATAAATATTAGTACAAGTTAAATAAAACTTGTACTTTTTTATTCATTATGTTATAATCTTTTTGACCCAAAAAATGTAATCCGCCTAATGTTATATTAATGATTACAGGTTAATATATTTTATAGAAAGGAAATTGTTATGGCTAATTTAGTTGATAAGATTAATGAAAAGCACATAAGAAAAGACATTCCTGAATTTCAAGTTGGTGACACAGTTCGTGTTGATGTATGGGTTAAAGAAGGAAAAAAAGAAAGAATTCAAGCATTTGAAGGCCTAGTAATCGGTAAGAAAAATGGCGGCGTATCTGAAACTTTTTCAGTTCGTAAAAAATCAAGTGGTATTGGAGTTACAAGAATTTTCCCAGTAAACTCTCCAACAATCGATAAGATCACTGTTATTAAAAAGGGTAGTGTTCGTCGTGCTAAACTTAACTTCATCAAGAAGATGACAAAAGAATATAAAGTTAAAGAAAGAAATTAAGGTTTAGTCCTTAATTTTTTCTTTAATAAAAATGAAAGTGTGATTAATAGTGGATATGTTTAAAGGTATATTAAAAAGTTATGGACCATATGTTCTTGTTATATTAATTGTTGTACTTATTAGAACATTTTTATTTACTCCTGTTATTGTTCAAGGAACAAGTATGGTACCAACATTAAAAGATGGTAATATAATGATTTTAAATAAGGTTGCTAAGATTGATAGATTTGATATAGTTGTTATCAAAAGTAAAAAAACAAGCAGCACACTTATTAAAAGAGTTATTGGTATGCCAGGTGAGACAATCTCTATAAGTGATGGACATGTTTATATTAATGGTAAAAAAATCAATACTCATCATAATGATGATTTAACTATTGATTTTCCTGAAACAATTATAGGTAAGGATGAATACTTTGTTTTAGGTGATAATAGACCTGTATCTGCTGATAGTCGTATTTATGGTACATTTAAGAAAAGTGAAATAAAGGGAACTACAAGACTTCGTATATTTCCTTTTACAAAAATCAAATTAGTAAAATAGATTAATTAATAATTAATCTATTTTTTTGTTTTTAAAATACTTAATATGTGTTAATATATATTTATGATATAAGAAGGTAAATAACTGGTATTGTTATATGAAAAGGAGTGTTAATATGAGTTATAAAAAAACTTTAATTTTTGTTATTGCTGTATCTATTATATTTATCGGACTTGATGTTACTTACATCATCTTAGATAAAAAGAATTCAAATGGTGGAGATAATCCTCCAATAGTAAAACCATCTAAAAAGTTACCAAAACTTCCTAAACCAGAAGTAACTGGTGGAGAAAGAGGAAAATTAGGTATTGATAAAAATATTAATGAATCTACTATAGATAAATATTTAGGTAGAGAAGATTCTGTATATAGAGATATGAGAATGCTTGAAGATCCAGCAAACTATGAAGCAATAGGTGGAGATTCTTATCTATCTGGTTATGTTAAAGGATTTGAGGTTGTACCTCTTCCATATATATTTGAAGTAACAGGGCTTCCTGAAGAAGTAGGTTATACATATAGTGGAGATACATTATTCCTAACAAAAAGTGATGGAACATATGTAGCTAATTATAAAGAATCTATGGATATTATTGAAGAGTTGTTCCCAAGAAATAAATATATATTCTTAATGTGTGGTGGCGGTGGATATGCCGGCATGATGAAAAATTTCTTAGTATCACTTGGCTACGATAAAGATAGAATATATGTAGTTGGTGGATATTGGTATTATGAAGGTAAAAATAATGTTGTAGTTAAACACAAAGAAAAAGATAAAATTACTTATGATTTTGAATCTGTTCCATATCATGAT
This sequence comes from uncultured Erysipelotrichaceae bacterium, assembly GCA_902786275.1. GTDB lineage: Bacteria > Bacillota_I > Bacilli_A > RF39 > UBA660 > RUG13160. The sequence goes on from CADACC010000003.1 coordinate 30,777, forward strand.
TTTAAATTTGAAGAATTAACTCCAAATAAATATGTTCCTGATGCAGATAAACCAATCAGTTTATCTAAAAAGTATTATAATTCAACTAAAAATGATGGTTATGAATCTAAACCAGCAGAGTATCAAAAGAAAATAGATGCTTATTATGATGAAATAAGTAAACTTTATGATGATTATGATAAGAATAAAGATAAAATTAATGAAATAGATGTTAAAATTGATAATTTATATGAAGAAATAAAAGAATTTAAAGCTAATTATATTAATGGTATTGTGGATGATAAAGAGTCTTTTGTTTTATATACTTATATTCCATCAGAATGTGGTGATGATGAAGAAACTGTTAGACATAGAGCAGAGGATTTAGCTAAAAAATATAAAATATATTTTTATGATGTTCCATTTGAAGTATTTAAGAAAACTTCATTATATGGAGATGTTAAATATGGACCAAGTGTTATTGTAGTTAATAAAGGTAAAGTATATGCTTATACTGATGCTGAAAGTGATGAAGATTTAGAACTTGGTAAATCAAATGAAAAATTTGAAAAATGGTTTAAAAAGTATGTTAATTTAAAATAATTTAAATTAACTATAGGGGTAGTAATGTAGTATGAAGAAAAAAATCATTATAGGAAGCGCTATATTATTTATTTTAATCGTTATTATAATAATTATTTTAATATTTACTAATAATAAAATAACGGTTGTTTTAAATGGCAAAGAAACTGAAAAAATAGAAGTTCTTTCTTCTTATAATGATAAAAGTATTCATGTAAAAAAAGGTAAGAAATTACTTTCTAAAAATAAATATAAAGTTAGTATTAAAAGTAATGTCGATACTAGTAAAATTGGTAAATACAATGTTATATATAGTATTAAAGTTAATGGTAAAAAGTATGATTTAAATAGAGAAGTTGATGTTGTTGATACAACATCACCAGAAATAGTTTTAAGTGCAACTGAAGTTGAAAGAGACTATTGTACTAAAAAAGACAAAGTTCCAATTACTTATACAGTAACTGATAACTTTGATCAAGATATTAATGATAAAGTTGTTATAGAAGAAAAAGATGATAAACTTATATATAAGGTATCTGACTCTAGTGGTAACACTACTGAAAAAGAAGTAGTTATTAAATATGGAGAGATACCAAGTAATAAGTTTACTTTAAATGGTAAAAGTAAAGTAAGAGTTATAGTTAATAAAGAATATAAGGAACAAGGTGCATCTTATACTGATGGATGTGGAAATAAAATCGATGCTAAGATAACTATTTCTGGTAACGTTAATACAAATGTAGAAGGAACATATACATTAACATATAAAGTAGATGGTATGGATTCTATAAATAGAACTGTTGTTGTAACACATTATGATCCTAAAAATATATATTTAACATTTGATGATGGACCTGGTGCTTACACAAGAAAAGTTTTATCAGAACTTGATAGGTATGGTGTTAAAGCTACATTCTTTGTAACTAACCAATTTCCTGGATATCAAAACTTAATAAAAGAAGAGCACGATAAAGGTCATAAAATAGCAGTTCATACTTATTCTCATAGGTATAAAGAAGTTTATACAAGTGTTGATAATTATATTAATGACTTTAACAAGATGAATGAAATAATAAATGAAAAAACTGGATCTTATTCTAAATTATTTAGGTTTCCAGGAGGTTCTTCAAATACTGTAAGTCGTAAATTTAAAGAAGGAGTTGTAACTGAGATTGCAAGTGAAATGACAAATCGAGGTTATATATATGTTGATTGGAATTTATCATCTGGTGATGCAGATGTAAAATCAAATAGTGAAAAAATAATTAGTAATGTTGTTGATAGAGTAGATAGTTGTAATTATAACTGTGTTATCTTATTTCATGATTATAAAAAAACTACTGCTAATGCAATAGGACCAATACTTGAAGAACTTACATCACGTGGTTATACATTTAGTACACTTGATGAAAATAGTCCAACAGTTCACTTTAAGATAGCCAATTAAAAATATATATTAAGTGTTAAGCATAGGTGTAACTATGCTTTTTTTAATGTATTCATATATGATATAATATATTTATATTGAAGGTGAGTTTATGAACCATAGTTTTGATGAACTTAGAAGTACATATAATGAAATAATATATAGAAGTTATAATGCTAGTTTTGATGGTGAAGAAATTAAAATAAGTTTTAATTTTGAAATACCTAATTTAGTTTCTTTTAATCCATCAATATCTTTTAATAAAAGTATAGTTACTAATAAAAATATTGATGACAAATTGTTAAATGCTATTGTATTTAGAATAGGTTTAGTTGAGTTGATTAGTTATTATAAAGTATGCTGTCCTAAGAACATTATTCTTGAAGCTGGCTATATAGATGAAGATGAGCAAAAATGGTTTAAAAAACTATTTTATAATGGCTTAGGTGAGTTCTTTTATAAAAATAATATAGAAGTTTCTGAAGATGAATTATTTACATTTATTAATAAGGGTGAAAAAATTGTAATTGATAATGTTACATATAATGGTGAAGGTAACTTGATTCCAATAGGTGGTGGGAAAGACTCTATTGTTACATTTGAACTTCTTAAAGGTTTTGATAATAAAACTGTTACAATGAACCCTAAAGATGAACACTATAAATGCTCAAATGGTGTTGATTTAATTGCTATTAAAAGAAACTTTGATAGAGAAAAACTTATGGATTTAAATAGTAAAGGTTATTTAAATGGTCATATACCTTTTAGTGCAGTCGTTGCATTTGTTACATATTTAGTTGCTTTTTTATCAAATAGAAAATATATAGTACTTTCAAATGAAGGTAGTGCAAATGAATCAACAGTTATTGGAACAAATATAAATCATCAGTATTCTAAGTCATATGAATTTGAAAGAGATTTTTATGATTATACAAAAAAATATTTTAAAATTGATATAAATTACTTTAGTTTACTTAGACCAATTAAAGAAATACAAATAGCTTATTTATTTTCTAAGCTTGATAATTATCATAAGATATTTAAAAGCTGTAATTTAGGTTCTAAAGAAAATCCTTGGGTATGGTGCTGTAAGTGCCCTAAATGCTTGTTTGTATATATTATATTAAGAGCATTCTTACCACAAGATAAGTTAATAGATATATTTGGAACAAATATGCTTGATGATAAAGAATTAGAAAATTATTTTCTTGAACTTATTGGTGAAGCTGAAACTAAACCATTTGAATGTGTCGGAACTATTGATGAAGTTAAGTATGCACTAAATAAAATTATTGAAGATAATGATAATTCATATTTAGTTAATTTATATAAAGCTAAGTATTATAAAGCAGTTGATATAGATATACATAAGCTTTATTATGAACATAATGTTCCTGATGAATATTTAAATATATTAAAAGAGGCTATAGAAAATGCAAAGTAAAATTATTGAAGAATTACAAAAATATAGTAATATTGCTATTTTAGGTTTTGGTAAAGAAGGAAGATCAACTTATAACTATATAAGAAAGTATGATACTTCTTTAAAACTTACTATTCTTGATGCTAAAGATATTACTTTAGAAGATAATAATGTATCTATTAAAAAATATAATAATACCTTAGATGAACTACTTCCATATGATTTAATCATTAAAACTCCAGGTATTGCTTTTGCATCATTTGATCAAAAAAGAGTAGAAGAAGAACTTAAAAGTAAGATTACATCACAGATGGAACTACTTTTAAAATTTAATCGTAAGAATGTTATTGGTATTACTGGAACTAAAGGCAAATCAACAACATCAACTCTTCTATATAATGTGTTAAAAGATCAACTTGATAATGTCTTTTTAGTTGGTAATATCGGAATTCCTGTATTTGATAAATTAGATGAATTTAATGATGGTATTATAGTTGCTGAAATGAGTTCTCATCAACTTGAGTTTATTGATGAATCTCCGCATATTGGTATTATTTTAAATTTATTTGTTGATCACTTAGATCATACTGATTCAGTTGATGCATATCATAATGCTAAAATAAATATTATTAGATACCAAGATGAAGATGATTATGCTATATACGATAAAGATAATAAGTTTATAAAAGAAAAAGATTTTTCATTATTTAAAGGTAAAAAACTTACAGTAAGTAATGAAGAAGAAGCAAGTATATATATAGATAAAGAATTAAATATATATGCTCAAGGAGAGTTCTTATTTCATAAACATGACATTATTACACAACTTCAAGGAGATCATAATTTAAAAAATATTATGTTTGTTTTAATGGTTGCTAAACTATATAATTTAGATATGCTTAAAGTACTAGATTCAATTAGAAACTTTAAACCACTAGAACACAGAATGGAATACTTTGGTACTTATGAAGGTATAGCATTTTATGAAGATGCTATTGCAACAATACCTGAGGCAACAATTAATGCATGTAATACATTAAAAGATGTTGATACACTTATATTTGGTGGTATGGATAGAAATATAGATTATTATTTACTTATTCAATATTTACAATCATCTAGTATTAATCATTTTATATGTATGCCTGAGACTGGATATAAAATTGCAGAATTTTTAGATGAAGATAAAGTTATAAAATGTGAAACTTTAGAAGAGGCAGTTGATCAAGCATTTAAAGTGACTGCAAAGGGTAAAGTATGTATTTTATCTCCAGCAGCATCTAGTTATAATCAATTTGCTAATTTTGAAGAAAAAGGTAATAGATTTAAAGAACTAGTTAAAAATCATGTAAGTAATTAATAAAGTAAAGAAAATGTATTTATTTATAAATACATTTTTTTATTATGTTATAATTATAAATATGTAGAATAGGAGTATTTATATGCCATCACTTTTAATACATTTAGCTGTAGGAAAAAAAGTAAATGATAAATTGTGTAAGAAAGAAGAACCATTTTTAACTGGATGTATTGCACCAGATTTAGCAAAGATGGTTGGTATAAAAAGAGAGGTATCTCATTTTGAAGATGAAGAAGGTAATTGTCATTTAGATCAATTTTTAGATAAATATAGAGAATATTTTAATAATGAATACGTTCTTGGTTATTACGTTCATTTATATACAGATTATTTATGGTATAAATATTTTACATCTGAATTTATGGGCGATGATTATGTTATAAAAAAAGATGGAACTAAGGTTAAATGCATTAGTGAGAATATGGAAAAACTTTATATATATAATGATTATTCTAATTTGAATATGGATATAATTAATGAGTACGGTTTGGATCTAGAGTTCTTTCATCGAAATGAATACTATTCTAATAACATTATTGAAGAAGTACCTTATGATAAAATGAATATTTTAATAGATGAAACAATAAGATATTTAACTAAAAAGAATTATGAGCATAATTTTACTTTTGATTTTAATGATGTAAAACAATTTATTGATATAATTGTTGATTATATTATTGCTCATTTAAAAGAAGAAAAGTTAATATAGGAACTGATCATATATGAAATATAAATATGTAATTTTAGATTTTGGTAAAGTAGTTGCGGGCCCACTTAATGAAATGTGGGACTTTACTCCAAAGTTTGTTGAACTTATAGATACAAGTAAAATTGATAAGATTAAATATAAAAAGTTAAGAAGTGAGATAGAACATATTTTATATGAAAAAGTATTAACTTTAGATGAAGAGTATAATATGTTTTATAATTTTTACGAATATATTTTAAGTAGATTAAATATAGATAATTATTCATCAAAAATGGTAGAAGAAATTGCTTATGATAGAACATATAATAATGATAAATACTATTTATATCCAGAGATATATGATGAACTTGAATATTTAAGTTCTAAATATAAGTTATTAATGTTATCAGATAACTGGCCTTGTGGAATTGAATACATGAAAAAACATAATCTTGATAAATATTTTGATAAGATATATATTTCATCTTTATATGGATTTTTAAAGCAGGATAAGATTTTTTTTGATTATTTAATTAATGATTATGACATTAAACCAGGTGAAGCTTTATTTATTGATGATATTGAATCTAATTTGGATGTTGGAAAAGAAAAAGGCTTGGACTGCATTTTGATGGATAGATATAATACCGGTATAATTTCAAAATATAAAATAATAAATACTTTACTAGATATTTAAATTAAGGAGAATAAAGTAATGATTAAAAATATAATATTTGATATAGGAAATGTTATAGCTTACTATAATATGAAAGAAGCTATTAAGATGTTTACAAAAAATGAAGAAGATGAAAAGTTTTTATATGATAATGTTTATCAGTCACCTGAATGGATTGGATCAGCTTTAATAGATTCTGGCTTTTTATCATATGAAGATATAGCAACTATTATTTGCGATCGAACTAATCATGTTAAGGATGAACTTATAACTAATTTTTTAGTTAATCATTTGAAAGGTTTTAGAATTAATCAAGACATAGTTGATTTAATGAAAAAACTAAAAACAAATGGATATAAAGTTTATATACTTTCTAACACTAATCAAAGAGCAATCGATTATTTATCAAGTTTATCTGATTTTATTAGTATTGCAGATGGACATGTATTTTCATTTGAAAATCATAGTTTAAAACCTCATGTTGGTATTTATAAAGAATTAATAAATAAATATAACTTAAATCCTGAAGAGTCAATGTTTATTGATGATGTTGAAGAAAATATGAAAACTGCTAATAAACTTGGAATTAAGGGTAGATTTGTTTTAAAAGATGATTATAATAGTGTTATATCAAGTTTAAAGGAACAAGGCATTAATATAGATTAAGGTTGTGATTATTTATGGATAAAGAATTTAAATATGATGCTTTTATAAGTTATAGGCATTGTGACTTAGATAAGTTTGTTGCTGAAAATTTACATAAAGTATTAGAAACATATGAACTTCCCAAAAATGTTAAAGAAAAATTAGGTATTACTGGAAGAACTATTAAAAGAGTATTTAGAGATCAAGATGAACTTCCGCTTTCAAGTAATCTAGAAGATCCAATCGTAGATGCATTAAATAATTCTAAATATTTAATAGTTATATGTTCACCTAGATTAAAGGATTCTATGTGGTGTAAGAAAGAAATAGAAACTTTTAAAAAGGTTAGAGGTAGAAAGAATATTTTCTGCGTATTAATTGAGGGTGAACCTGTTGATTCTTTTCCAGAAGAAGTTTGCTTTGATGAAGTTGAAACTAAAGATAAAAATGGAAAGAAAAAGATAGAAAGAATACCTGTTGAACCGCTAGCTGCTGATGTTAGAGGAGAAAATAAAAAAGAAGTATTAAAGAAAATAAAAGAAGAAAAATTAAGATTAATTGCTCCAATGTATAATCTTGATTATGATGATTTGAAACAAAGACATAAATTAAGAAAAATGCATCAAATGATTGTTACATCTGTATGTGTTACAGCATTTTGTTTACTATTTGCAATATATTCTACATTTATGTTTTTAAAGATAAATAGTCAGCAAAAGAAGCTTAAGCTTAATCAAGCAATAAATTTATCTAAAGAGTCAGTAAATAAATTAAATAATGATAGTCGTACTGCAGCTGTAAAAAAAGCATATCAATCCCTAACAAAATATAATGGCGTTAAAATGCCATATACATCTGATGCTGAATATGCTTTAACTGAGGCTCTAGGAGTATATGATGTTGGTATTACAAATAAAGCTGCAGGTGAATATAAAACAAAAGGTGTAGTTGATTTTATTAAGTCATCGCCTAATCACAAATATGCTTTAGTTTATGATGAAGCTGAAGAACTTACTTTAATTGATTCAAATAAACTTAAAAAAATAAATACATATGGTAATATTAATGGCTTTTTATTTAATAAAGAATCATTTACATTTATAGGTGATTCTAAAATAGCATATATTGATAATAATGGATCTGTGTTAGTATATGATATTAAATCGGGTAAAAAAGTAAAAGAGTTTAAAAAAGATAAAGCTAGTTTTATATCTATAAATAGTGATTATAACGGTAAATACCTTATTTTAAATAATTCTTACAAGACTTATATATATGATACAGATAAGTTTAATAAATTAGGTGAATTTGATGCATCTGGTCAAGCTATATCAAGTGAAATGAGATTTACTGATGATGCTAAATATGTTTTTATTGGAACTAATAAAGACTCTATTATTTTAGGTGAAGATGATAATATTACAATGCATGTTTTAAATACATCTAATCTAAAAGAAGAAGATAAGTTTTCTATTAACGCTAAATATATATCTGATATTGTAGATAATGGTAAAGGAAATATATTTGTTCTTTCTAATCAGTCTTATAAAAATTATATGAGTATGGAAGTTTATTCTTATAGTTATAAGAATAAAAAAGTAAACTGGCATAAATCTTTTGAAGATATATGGGGTAAGTATATTCAATTAAGTTTATATGATGAGGTAAGTAACTTGGCTTTAGTTAATACAAGTAATGTTAGAGTTTTAAGTCAAGAAGATGGATCATTTATAAGTTCATTTAATTTAAAAAGTGAAGCTGTTGGAATCCTAGCATCTTATACTTCTGATTTATATGTTGCCTTTACTAAAGAGGGTAATGTTAATTTTCTAAATCTAAAAAACGGTGAGAATTATATAAATCCAGATTTATTTAATTTAAAACTTAAAAATTATAATAACGTAGTTCAAAATGAAAAAGGTTATTTACTTACTGCTAAGAATGATAATAGAGTTATAAGTTATACTAAACATAAAGCTAAAATATTAAAAGAAGAAGAGAAAAAAGATAATAAATATATAACTGATGACTCTATAAGTGTTAATAAATTTGATGAAGTAAAAAAAGAGTATAACATTGAAAAGAAGAACTTAGTTGATAGAATGCTATTTGATAATAAGAAAAAGATATTATTTGTTACTTATAAAGATAGTACTTTAGGTATTTATGATGCTAAAAACAAAAAATTAATTAAAATGATTAATGATGTTACATCAATTGAACACTACTTTGGTAAAGATAAATATGGAAGAACTTATGTAGGTGATTTATCTAATTCTTATATTTTAGATAAAGACTATAATAAAGTAGGTCATATTAAATCGTTATCAAAACTTGATAGTAAAAATAATCAAGTTATAGTAACTTATAATGGTGTAAATTATACTCTTCCAATTTATACATTAGATGATTTACTTAAAGAAGCTAAAGCTTATTTAAAATAATGTAAAAACCGATAACAAATTATCGGTTTTTTTTGTTATAATAAAGTTTAATTAATGAGGAATATTTATATGAAGACAGTAGAGCTAAATGATAATAATTTAACTTTAAATGATATAAGTAAGTTTGAACATAAAAGTAGAGCTATACTTATGCAAGGTGATATGATTCTTGTTGCAAGCTATGGTGGAGTATTTTTACTTCCTGGTGGTAAAGTTGATGAAGATAAAAATGAATCATCTAAACTTGCATTAATTAGAGAGTTAAAAGAGGAAACTGGTGTTAATTATACTTTAGATGAATTAACTCAAGTTTTAACTTTAAGATGGTTTCAATCAAGTTATCCAACTAGAAGTAAAGATGTAATTAATAGATATTTAGAAACTGATTATTTTATAGCTGATTTTAAAGGAATAGATTTAAATAATGTTCATAGAACTGAAAAAGAATTAAAGGATGGATTTTCACTTAAACTAATATCAATTGAGGAATTTGCTAAGACATTATCTGTTGGTTCTGATAATCCTCGAAAGAAATTTTTTGATAAAGAAAATGAAATAGTAATAGATACTATTAGATCTATTAGAGAAAGTAGAGGGCGAAAATGATTAAATTATTTGATAAAGATATGAACGAAATAAAATTTAGTATTCCTGATTATCAATTAAAATTATTCCCATTAGATAATTTTTCATCATTTGGTTTAAATATGGACAATGAATATTTTCAAACTAGTGAACATGCTTTTCAGTATTTAAAGTTTATTGATAATAATACTAATATAGCTAATAAGATAAAAGAATCTTATTCACCAGATGATGCTAGAAGAATAGCTCATGAAAATAAAGAATATAGATTATCTAATTGGTCAGATATTAAATATATAAACATGGAAAAAGTATTAAGGTTAAAAGTTAATCAAAATCCAATTGTAAAAAAATGTTTACTTGATACAAAAGATTATATTATTGCAGAGGTATGTATAGATGAAGATACAGACTGGGGTCTTGATAATAATAATCAAGGAAATAATAATTTAGGTAAAATATGGATGAAAATAAGAGAGGATTTAAAGGGTAAATAATGAAAAGTTTAATTAGCATTAATTATAAGTTTATGGAAGTAAGTCCTAAAGAACTTGCAAAACTTATTAATTTATCTAAATATACAAAAGGTGTAGAGATTAATGTAGATGTAAATAAAGATGAAGAAATGAAATATTTAAACGATTTAGTTTTTGAACTTAAGAAAAATGATTTAATACTTCAAGTTCATGGTGAAGTTACTTTAGAATTAGATAAGCAAATAGAATTTATGAAGTTAATTGAAAATTATTCAGATTATCTAGGTTATCCTATTGTTGTTACAATGCATACTATTTATGACGAAGATGAAAATATATCTATATCTAAAACAATTAATTATATATCTAGTTTGTTAACTAAAATTAATAAGAACAAAATAGTACTTTGTTTAGAAAATTTAAATGACATTAGAGGTTTTAACAATAGATTAAATAAAGAAGATATAAAACCTTTAGTTTTAAATGATGAAAAATTATATTTTACATATGATATAGGTCATGAAATTGCTGACTATGGACCTATTGTAAATCTTGATGGTTATATGTTTAGCGATATACGAAATGTACACTTACATTCATATAATGATCAAGGAGTTGACCATATTCCTATTTATAAAAATGATAGACATTATCAAGATATTATTAAAGCTTTAGAGTTTTTAATAATAAATCATTATGAATATAATATAGTTTATGAATATGGTCTTGAATATTGTGCTGGAAATACAACTATTGATAAAATTAAAGAATATTTAAACTCCATTGATCTAGTGAGTGAAAAATATAATTAATATAGCAATACTAAGAAAAGAAATAATGAAAATAGCAATAGATAAGGAAGAAATATAATATGGAATTATTAGATGTAGTAGATGAAAATGGAAAATTTACTGGAGAGGTTATGGAGCGAGAAAATGTCCATGATCTTAATTTACTGCACTGGGAGATAGCTGTATTTATTGTAAATAAAAATAATCAAGTTTTACTTCAAAAAAGATCTCCTAATAAGAGATTTAATCCTAATAAATGGGGATTATGTGCAGGACATGTAGATAGTGGAGAAACATTAGAAGATACTGCTTTAAGAGAAGTAGAAGAAGAAATAGGTATTAAATATAATATTAGTGATTTACATATTTTAGAAGAAATGGAAGTTAATAAAAGGGAATCTAATTCTCATATAGTTAGATATTATTATATTTATTGTGCTGAGAATAGCTTTTATATACAAACTGAAGAGTTATCTGAAGTTAGATGGTTTGATATTGATGATGTAATAAATATGGTAAAAAATAATGATGATTCATTAGTAATTAAAGAAGATAGACTTTATCTACTTGAAAGATTAAAAGATTTACTTAAGAATTAATGATAGATTAATAAAATTATAATTTAAATAAAGAAGATGCATATGCCTTCTTTTTTAATTGATATACATATAGAATAATGATATCATTACTATGGAATACTATAGAAAAGGTAAACGGTTTATATGAAGAGAGTATTAAATCTTTTAGTAATAATTTTATCTATATTTGTATTTAATGTAACTTCTGCATCTGCAGAGGTGCCTGCTGATGCCGTTTACGAAGTTAATGGTAATTATAAAAGTAAATTTTCAGATATTTTAAAATTTGTACCTAATGATACAAAAACAACTATAACTTTACTTAAAGATCAAAATGAAGCAATAACTATACCAAACGGAAAGAATATTGTATTAGATTTAAATCAACATACATTAAGTGTACTTGATAATAAAAATGTTATTAGTAATAATGGTATATTAGAAATTATTAATGGTACTGTTACATCTGATGTTGCATCAGGTATGATTAATAATAATCAAACAGGTACACTATATTTAAATGAAGGTACTTATAAAGCAACTGGTAAAAGACAAGCTATATATAATGATGGTGGTACTTTATATATATCTGGTAGTGCTGCACTTGAGTCTGCTTCTACAGAAAGAGCAACTGTTCATAATAGAAGAAGCGGAAAAATATATATTACTGGTGGAACAATTACATCTACTGGTTTGTATGCTATTTATAATGAAAATGGTTCTATTGATATTGGAACTAAAGATAATAAGTTTGATAAGAGTAAGCCAATTATTCAAGGTAAAACATTTGGTGTAGCAGCTAATAATACTTTTAATTTTTATGATGGTATTATTAGAGGTTTAGAAGCTCCTGTTGGTAAAACATCTAATACTGGTAATACACCTAATGTTACTGAAGACAAAGATCAAACTAAAGTAAATGATATTGAAGTAGATGCTGAGAAAAAAACACTAACAAATGATGATGGATATAAAGAATTTTATTATTTTATTGATGAATCAAAAATAAAAATAACATTTGATCCAACTGGTGGAGAAGTGTCTCCAACGTATATAAAAATCACTATTGGTGATGCACTTGGAACACTACCTGTTCCTTCAAGAGTAGATTATTCATTTGATGGATGGTTTACTGATGAAACTGGCGGAGTAAAAATTACTGAATATACAACACCAATAATGGCTTCTACATATTATGCACACTGGACATATGTCGATCCAAATTCTGTTGCTACCGTTGAAGGTGTAGGAGATATGTCTTTAAAAGAGGCATTCCTACAAGGTGGTAATATTACTCTTAATAAAGATGTTATAATTACTGAACCACTTGCAATGCCTAAAGAAGCAACTCTTAATTTAAATGGTCATACAATTACTTTAAATGATAATTATATTATGATTGAAGATAAAGTAAAAATAACTGATTTAACAGATGAACAAAAAGGAAAAATTACATCTACAGATGATTTTACAATTTATGTTGGTTACAAAACTAATTATCCTGATGCTTCCTTAACACTTGAAGGTGGAACTATTGAAGGCTTAGGAATATACGGAGCTATATGGAACTATGAAACAACAATAATTGATGGGGGAACAGTTACTGGTACAGCATCTACTCCAAGCGAGTATGAAGGACAAGTAATTTATAATACAAAGAATTTGATTATGAAATCTGGTACTGTATATTCATCAAATGGACATGCAGTTCAAGTTTATAAAAACTCAACATTTACTATGGATGGCGGACTATTAAAAAGTGATGCTACAAATGATCAAACATTAAATTTATGGGGTGATTGTTCAGCAACTATTAATGGTGGAACTATTGAAGGATTAGAAGAAGAAACTGCTGGTATTGCAATGTTTGGAAATACTAATCTAACAATAAATGGTGGAACTATTATAGGACACTCTATGGCTGTTGCTGGTAATGGTAATGCTAAAAGTTCTAATGCTAATATTACTATTAATGGTGGAGATTTAATATCACTTCATGGTGTTGGAATTTATTATCCTCAAAGAGATAGTGTAGCTATTATTAATGGTGGTACTATTTCTGGACCTACAGGAATAGAGGTAAGATCATCTCAATTAATTGTTAATGATGGAACAATTATAGCTACTAGTGACACTTATAGTGTAAATCCTGAAACAAATGGTACAACATCAAAAGGTATTGCAATTGCTGTATCACAGCATACAACTCAAATGCCAATAGACGTTACTATCAATGGAGGAACATTAAAGGGAATTGTTCCATTAGTTGAAGTTAATCCACTTAATAATCCTGAAGAAGCTATCAATAAAATTAAGATCACTGTAAATAAAGGAAATTTTGTTTCAACTGGTGATAGAGTTATGGATATTCAAGATGAAATCCCAATATCTTTATCTGTTACTGGTGGTTTTTATACAACTGATCCTTCTCAATATGTTAGTGAAGGATATGGAGTTGTTAAACACTCTAAAAACCTATATGAAGTAACAAAAGTTCATAACATTATTATAGAACAAGGTGATATGAATATAGTGTCTGTTGATAGTGCTAAATATCCATATAAAGAAACAGTTTTATTTAATATTAAAGATGGTAATAAATATAGTGTTACAGTAACTGTTAAAGATGCTAATGGTAATACTATAAAGCTTAATAATAATTCATTTATAATGCCTGATAGTGATGTTACTATTAGTGTTGAATATGAAAAGATTATTAATCCTACAACAAATGATAACATATCTAATTATATAATTATGTTAACTATAAGTTCACTTGGATTAATAATATTTACTAAAAAATTAATAAAAGCCTAATAAGGCTTTTATTTTTTATGTTATAATTATTAGGGATAAGTAATTATTATTAGATTCAAGGAGAAACTATGATTGAATATTTTGATGTATTAAATGAAAAAGGTGAATTTACTAATCTAGTAAAAAGTAGAGAAGAATGTCATAAGGAAGGATTATGGCATAAAGCTGTAGTCGTATTTATAATAAGCACTAATAATAAAAGAGTTTTATTACAGCAAAGAAGTTCAAATAAAAAATTATGGCCAAATCTATGGGATATAACTGCTGGTGGACATGTTTTAAAAGGTGAGTTTGGGTATCAAACTGTAATTAGAGAAACTAAAGAAGAAATTGGTATTGATATAGATAAAAAAGATTTAGAATTTATCGGAGGTACGATTTCAGAAAATGTATCTGGAGATATAATTAACAGACATTTTAATGAGTTTTATATTGTACATAAAGATGTTGATATAAAAGATATAGTTCTTCAAGAAGAGGAAGTTCAAGATATAAAATGGTTTGATAAAGAAGATCTTATAAATAAAATTAATAATAATTATGACACTTTAACTGATAAAGTTGGTTGTTGGAATTATTTATTAAAATATTTAGAAATAAATAAATAAAAAATTTTTAATAGGTGAAATTATGACTGTAGAAGAGAAAATATATGAAGAAGTAAAAAATAGATGTGAAAAGCCAACAAATGCATATGGTATAGGAGCTTGGGATCATCATATAAAGATTGTTTATGATCTTGTAAAAAAATATGCAAAAGAATATGGTGCTGATCAAGAAATTGTTTCTATTGCAGCTCTTCTTCATGATATTGCTAGTGTAACAGATGTAAGTTATACAGAGGAACATCATATTATTGGTGCTGATATTGCTGAAAAACTTTTAATTAATGAGAATTATTCTAAAGAAAAAATTAAATTGATCAAAAATTGTATTTTGAATCATAGAGGTAGTAGATTAGCTAGTAAAACTACACCTGAAGAAATATGTATTGCTGATTGTGATGCTATGGCACACTTTTATAGTATTCCATCACTTTTAAGTATGGTGTATAAAGAGAAGGGTCTATCTATTGATGATGGAAGCAAATTTGTTATGGATAAGCTTGATAGAAGTTATAACAAAATGTCTGAAAAGGGTAAGATTTTAGTTAGTAAACAGTATGAGTCTGCTAAAAACATTTTAAAAAATGATTAATTAAGTATAGGTGAAATTATGAATAAAATATATATTGTACATTGCTGGGATGGAACTAAAGATGATGGTTGGTATCCTTGGCTTGATGAAAAATTAACAAATGAAAATAACAAAGTTTTTAGATTTAACATGCCAAATACTGCTAATCCTAAAATAGGTGAATGGGTATCTTTCCTTGATCAACAAATTGATAATTTAGATGAAAATACTTATTTTGTTGGACATAGTATTGGATGCCAAACTATACTTAGATATTTACAATCAAAAGATGTAACAAAAATTGGTGGAGTGCTTCTTGTTGCACCTTGGCTTGATTTACTTGATTATGCTATAGAAGATGAAGAGTCATATGATACTGCTATGCCTTGGTTAACAGAGAAAATAGATTTTGAAAAAGTTAAAAAATTTACAGATAATATTCACTGTATTTTCTCCGATAATGATTATTTTGTTTCAATAGATCAAAAGGATAAATTTGAAAAACTACTTGATGCAAAAACTCTTGTTGTATCAGGCAAGGGTCACATATCTGGAGAAGATAACGTATATGAACTTAAAGAGATTCTTGATGAATGTAATAAAATGATAAGTGAAAAATAATAACTATATTTTGGGAAGGATTTTTTTATGTCTTTAAAAGATACAATTGAGAGTTATGTTCCTCTTGATGAACAAGAAGAAAAAGATAAAGAACAAATGCTTATGTTTATTGATAATTTTGATGATGTTTTAACAAGAAATAATGTTGTTGGTCATTTTTCAGCATCTGCATTTGTTGTTAATAAAGAGAGAACGAAGATGGCCTCTGTTTATCATATAATATCTGATGGGTGGACATATCCTGGTGGTCACGCTGATGGAGAAGAAGATTTGCTTAAAGTAGCTTTAAGAGAATGTGAAGAAGAAACAGGATTAAAAGCAAAAGTATTAAGTGATAAACCAATTTTAATATCTTCAAATTATGTTAAGTCACATATTAAACGTGGGAAGCTTGTTTCATCACATTTACATTTTGATTTTTTATATTTAATGGAAGCAGATGAAAATATAGAATTAACATATAGAGAAGATGAATCTAAAGGTGTAAAGTGGATTTCATTTGATGATATTGAAAATGAAAATATGGTTGATTTTGTTAAACCAATTGTTCTTAAGTTAAGCAAAAAAGTAAAAAGCATGAAATTATAATAAAAACTTTTTTAAGGA
Source organism: uncultured Erysipelotrichaceae bacterium (assembly GCA_902786275.1). Lineage (GTDB taxonomy): Bacteria > Bacillota_I > Bacilli_A > RF39 > UBA660 > RUG13160. Next base: position 47,650 of record CADACC010000003.1, read on the forward strand.
TGATGTAAATGAAAATATATTTAGTTAGACATGGTCAGTGTGATTCTAATGTTATAGGTAGATATAACTTTATAAATGAAGATATTAACGAAACAGGAATTAAGCAAGCAGAAGATTTAAGAGAAAAGATAAATGTTATAAATTATGATGTGGTAATATCTTCACCATTAGTTAGGTCGCTTCATACTGCAAAGATTATTAATACTCATAATAAAGATATAATTACAGATGAAAGATTAGTGGAAAGAAAGCACGGTTCTTTAGAAGGTAAATCAATTGATGTTACTGATAGAGAAGAATATTGGAATTATTTTACTGATGTTAAATATGGTACTGAAGAAAGAATTCCTGATTTATGTAATAGAGTAAAAGAATTTTTAGATGAACTTAAAACAAAAGATTATAATAGTGTATTAATAGTAGCGCATAGTGGTGTTTCAAAAGCTTTTTATGTTTATTTTAACGGTATTCCTAAAGATGGTAAAATGCTAAACTTAGGTCTTAAAAATACTGAAGTAAAAGAATATGAACTTTAAAGGAGAATGATATATGAAAAAAGTTTTAATAATAGGTGGAGGCTCTGGTATAGGGTTAGAAATAGCCAAAACTTTAGATTCAAATAATTGTGATGTAACATGTGTGGGAAGAAAAGATAGAAATAATTTTGATTATAACTATGTTAAATGTGACGTTTCCAAAAGTGAAGAAGTTATAAAATTATTTAGTGATAATGTTTATGATGTTTTAGTATATTGTGCTGGAATTATATCAAGTGAAGAAGAATCCCATAACTATTCTGAAGATGAAGTAAATAGTATTATTGATATTAATTTAAAGGGCTGTATTAGATGTAATCAGTTATTTATTGATAAATGTTTAGAAAATAGTATTTCTGGAAAAATAATAAATATTTCTTCAATATCAAATAGAGGTTCTAAATATTTTCCAATATATGCATCTTCTAAAGCGGGCATTCTTACATATACAAAAAGTATAGCCAGTAGATATGAAAATATAAAAGCTAATGTTATTTCACCTGGCGTAATAAAAACAGATATGTCATATCATGAAACACCAAATTTTGATGATTATATTCCGTCTATAATTGAAAATACTCCAGCTAAAAGGTTAGGTAATACAACTGATATTGCTAATATGGTAGAGTATTTATTATCTGATAAAGCTGATTTTATAACAGGACAAGAATTTGTTATAGATGGTGGATATACATTGCCAAAAGAATAGTATAAAAAATATGTAATTTGATGAGTGATAATTTTATAAAAAGAGGTGGATATTATGTATAATAAAATATATATTATTGGACCTGTTGGTAGTGGTAAAACAACATTATCTAAAATATTATCCAAAAAATATAATATAGAAAGATATGAATTAGATAAAGTAGTATGGAATGATGATAATGGTAATGTTAAAAGAACAGAAGAAGAAATAAAAATATTATTCAATAAAATTATTAGTACTAAATCTTGGATAATAGAAGATGTTGGAAGAAATAAGTTTATAGATGGAATTAAAAAAGCAGATATAACTTATTATATAGATTTACCAAGAATAACAATTTATAAAAGATGTATTAGTAGATGGGTAAAACAAAAATTTGGTAGAGAAAAATACAATTATAAACCAACATTAAAAAGTTTATTTGAAATGTTAAAATGGGCAAAGCAAGATATAAAAAATAAAAAAGTGAAAATTGAACGAATTAGAAACAATTCAAAAAAATATAAGATTTTGAAAAGTAAAGATTTAAAGATGTTAGAGGTTGATCAAAATGAATGATGAACAATTTATTGATATAGCAATTGAGATTAGTAAAAAATCTAAATATCCATACGGAGCAATTGTTGTTAAAGACGGAGAAATAATTGGTAGAAGTGACGATAATACTTTAATGGAAACAAGTATGTATTCTCATGCTGAATTAGAAGCTATAGAAAGTGCTTCTAAAAACAAAAATTTGTATGGTGATTTAAAAGGAGCAACTATGTATGTATCTTGTGAACCATGTATGATGTGTATGGGAGCTATCCTTTATGAAGAATTTTCAAAAATAGTTTATGCTGCAACACTTCAAGATAGTAATGATAACTATTGCCATGAAATGATTACTGATATAGATGTATTATCAAAGTATGCTAATAATAAAATAGAAATTATTAAAGAACTTCACCGTGACAAAGCAGTAGAAGTAATAAAAAATGCGGCCGAAAATTGTGAATAATGAAAATAAAACTAATATAAGTAGGTTGGTGATAATATATGTTGTTTAATGATGAGATTAATGAGTTAGAAAGTTTAAAGTTTGACGAAGATTATATTATTAGAAAAGGTACTCTTCCAATTCTTTTTACTGCACCTCATACAATGGAACAAATTAAAGAGGATGGCAGTATCAAACCAAGTGAGTTATTTACAAAGGGTATTGCATTGTACTTAAATAAGCATTTTGATGTAAGCTGTATGATAAAAATAAAAGATACAGGATTAGATGCTAATAGAGATAATAGAGATGAATTTAAAAAAGAACTTATTAGATTTGTTAAAAATAATAATATAAGATTAGTGATTGATTTACATGGTTCTAAACGAGATAGAGATTATGATGTTGAATTTGGAACATTAAATAATCTATCAGCAGATTTTTCTACAATTATGGAATTAGAGGAAAGTTTTATTGAAAATGGGATTAATAATATAGTACATAATGATCCTTTTAAAGGTGGAGCAATTACACAATGTGTTTATGGCCAAAATGATGTCGATGTTATACAATTGGAAATAAATAATAGATTAAGAGATAATAAAAATATTGATAAATTAGAAAAACTTTGTAAAAGTTTAGGGGATTTTATAAAACAGTATAAGGAATATATAAATAGATAAAAAAGAGGTGAAATTATGATTGATTTATTATATGAATATACAGATGATAATTTAATGCTGCAAGGTACTTATTTTGATTCTAATAAGAAAGATATTTGTATATTGTTTGTTCATGGTCAAGCTCAAAGTATTTTAGAAAACGAATTTGCTTATAAATGGGGTAAATATTTTTCTTCAAATGGGATTAGTTTCTTATATGGACATAATAGAGGGTATGATTTTATTAATTGTATGTTTGATAGAAACGGAAATTTTGTGTATAATGGAGCAACATTCGAATTATTTGAAGATTCATTAAAAGATATACAAGTATGGGTAAATAAAATACGAAAATTAGGATATAAGAAAATAATTTTACTTGGTCATAGCTTTGGATGTAATAAAGCACTTTATTATTTATCTAAATATCAAAATGATATTGATGGTGTCATTTTTGCTTCAGCTCCAGATATGGTTGGAATAACTAAGTTGGAAGAAGCTAATTTTGATGAATTATATAACGAATCGATTGATTGTAGTGAGAATAAAATTTTGAGTAAGCTCGTATGTGGTACTGATTATATTAGTGCTAAGACTTTTATTAATCAAACTACTGAAAATACTCCGATAGATAATTTTCCTTTGGAAAGAAATCCAGAAACATTTGAACAATTATCAAAAATATCTATTCCAATTTTATCTTTTTGCGGATCTGATGAGTATCCAACATATTTAAAACAGGAGTTATTAAAAGAAAAAGCAACAAGTTGTAATGATTATTCATTTAAAATAGTTGAAAATACAAATCATTTTTATGTAAATAAAGAAGATGAAGTATCTGAAATGATTAAACAATGGGTAAGCGAAAGATTTTTGTTAAATAAAGTCGATTCTCATGAAATGAGAATAAGAAACTAATATCAACTGCTTGGCATTGACGGTTAAACTTTTAATAAGGAGAATATATCTATGAAAGAAAAATTAGAATTTAAAAGTGTACTTGAAAATAAAGAATTAGTTTCTGAAGTAACATATAATTGTATTTGTAATACATTTGCTGAAACTGAAAGTAAACTATTTAAAGTTGCTGAGATTAATCCTGAATATATGGATGGCGTTAAACTGTTTGAACATTATGATATTAACAACAAGCTAGGAGTTAATTGTTTGATTTGCGAATGTAAGCGTGGAGAAACTATAAATTATGCCGCCTTATTAGTCCCAACCGGATACAGGTATAATATGTCATCAACTGTTAGAAAACACACAAATTCTAGAATGGTTTCTGTGGCACCGCTTGATTATGTTTTAGAAAAAACAAAAATGGAATATGGAAGTATTAATCCTATAGGATTACCTGTTGATTGGAAAATATATATTGACCCTAAAATATTAGGGTCAGAAACAATAATTTGCGGAAGTGGATTACAAAAATCAAAGATATCATTCCCAAGTAAATTGTTATTAAAACTTAAGAATATTGAAATATTAGAAGATTTAGCTAAGGAATAGTATAATAAAATAAAGGAGTTGATCCAAATGAATGAAAATAAAACTAATATAAATTGGTATCCAGGACATATGCAAAAAACTAAAAGATTAATTCAAGAAATGTCTGATCAAATAGATGTAATAATTGAATTAATTGACGCTAGATGTCCATTGATAATGTAATTAAAAATAAACCTAGACTTTTAGTACTTACAAAAAAAGATTTATGTGATATTCATGAAACTAATGTATGGGTAAAACATTATAATAATGAAGGATATAATACAGTTTTAATATCGGGTACTAGTAATAGTGATTATAAAGTATTATTTGATAAACTTAAAGAAATGACTTCTAAGATTCAAGAAAAAAGAATTAATAAAGGTTTAAAAGAAAAAGAAATTAGATGTTTAGTTATAGGTATACCTAATGTAGGTAAATCTACACTTATTAATAAGATGGTTGGTAAGAAGGTTGCATCTACTGGTAATAAACCTGGAATAACAACATCTTTAAACTGGCTTAAAACGAAATATGGAGTACTTCTTTTAGATTCTCCTGGTATTTTATGGCCTAAGTTTGATGAAGAGATAGTAGCTTTAAATTTAGCAGCTATTTCATCAATTAAATCTGAAGTAATAGATATAGATTCTGTTGCAGTTCATATTTTAAAATTTTTAGATAAATACTATCCAGATATTTTACAGTCTAGATATAAAATATCTGACACAGAAGACATCATGGAAGTGTATAATAAAATAGGTAAGCAAATTGGTGCTTATAAAAATGGTGAGGCTGACTATGAAAGAGTTAGCTTAAGAATCATTAATGATGTAAAAGATGAACATATAAAAGGAATTACTTTAGACAGATGGAAAGAGATTTATTAAAATACGAAAAAGAATTATATAAACAAAATATTACTCTTATTGCAGGAGTAGATGAAGTAGGAAGAGGACCACTAGTTGGTCCTGTTGTTGCTGCTGCAGTAATCCTTCCAAAAAATTATAAATTAGAAGGATTAGATGATTCTAAAAAATTAACTGAGAAAAAAAGAGAAAAATTATATCCAATTATAATGAAGGATGCTATCGCAGTTGGAATAGGTGAAGTATCTGCTAAAGAGATAGATGAAATAAATATTTATGAAGCATCTAGAAAAGCTATGATGAAGGCTATAGACAACTTAAAAGTAAAACCTGAATATATATTAGTTGATGCTATGCCACTATTTACAGAGATACCATTTAATGCTATAATTCATGGTGATGCACTTAGTTTATCTATTGCTGCTGCAAGTGTTATTGCTAAAGTAACAAGAGATAAAATGATGATTGATCTAGATGAGAAATATCCTATGTATGGTTTTAAAAAACATAAAGGATATCCAACAAAACTTCATTTAGAAAACTTAAAAAAATATGGTCCACTAGAAAACTATAGGTTTACTTATGGGCCTGTTCGTGATTTAATATTAGAGGGAAGTTGTGATAAAAATGATTAAAAGATTAAAGCAATTTAAGAAGACTACACTTTTTAGATATACACTAATTTTATTCGTTGGAATAATGTCAGGAGAATTAATTTTTAGAGCATGTGCACATATGCCTATTTTTTCTTATCCAACAATAAGAATAGTTTTATCAAGTTTATTTATAAGTTCATTTTTTGCTTATCTTTTATCATTTACAAATAAAATATTTGCAAGAATAATGATTGGTTTAATCATTTTCTTAACAAACTTTTATGGATATATTCAACTTGGATTTAATAATTTCTTAGGTGTTTATATGTCTTTTGGTACATCAAGTCAACTTGGTGCTGTAGTAGATTATATTAAAGACTTTTTACACTCTATTAAATTAATATACTATACAAACTTTATTCCATTTTTCTTAGTTGTTCTTTATTTAATATTTGTTGAAAAGAAACTATATAATCCTGATAGATTTAATATTACTAAAGAACATAAAAAATATAAATTTTATTTAAAGACTTTAAATTTAGTTGGTACTTCACTTGTTTTAGTATCATTATATTACCTAACAATTACTCTTGATTTTATGCAAAATAAATTACAACTTACATCAAATAAAGATTTAATTGTAAACCCTAGTGTACCATCAACTGCTATTAATGAATTTGGTACAACTATGTTTGCTTTTGGTGATATAAGAGTTACTTTATTTCCAATGGATGAACAATTAACTTTCGAAAGAACTAATAAAAAACAAAATAAAGAAGTAGCTAAAGAATACGCTAGAGTTATTGATGATGCTTCTTGGGAAAATGTAATTGCTAATGAAAAAAATAGTACTTATAATACTTTAAATAATTATTTTATTAGTCAAGATATAACAAGTAAAAATGATTTTACTGGTTTATTTAAAGGAAAAAATGTTATTGTTATAATGCTTGAATCAATCGATGATATGATTATTGATCCTGAACTTTTCCCTAACTTCTATAAAATGTATACAGAAGGATGGCACTGGGAAAATAATTACTCACCAAGAAACTCTTGTGCAACAGGTAACAATGAAATGAGTGGAATGCTTTCACTTTATACAATAAATAATAACTGTACTGCAAATACTTATAAACGTAATACATATTATGAATCAATCTTTAATCTATTTAATAATGCTGGTTATAGAACAACATCTATGCATGATTATACTGAAGCATATTATTATAGATCTACAATCCATAAAAATATGGGTTCTGGAAAATATTATGGTGTTAGAGATTTAGGTATTAGTTATTCAACTGAATATGTTAACTGGGCATCTGATGATGACTTTATGAATAAAGCAGTTGATATATTAACTAATACAGATGATGAAAGACCATTTATGACATGGCTTACAACAGTATCAGCTCATCAACCATATTCATCATCTTCAATATTGGGAGATAAATATTTAAAAGATTTATCTAGTTATAAATATCCAACAGAACTTAAAAGATGGCTTTCTAAAGCTAAAGTTACTGATGATGGACTTGGAACATTAATGAGAAAACTTGAAGAAAAAGGTATTTTAGAAAATACAGTAATTGTTATGTATGGAGATCATTATCCATATGGAATGAAAAAATCTACAATTAAAAATATTTTAACTTATGATCTAGATGATTATGAAGTTGAAAGAGTTCCATTTGTAATTTATACTCCAGGTATGGAAGCTAAATCATATACAGAATATACATCATATATCAATATTGTTCCAACTCTTGCAAATTTATTTGATTTAAGTTATGATCCTAGACTTTATATGGGACATGATTTACTTTCTGATGATTATGAATCATTAGTTGTATTTGCTGATGGCTCTTGGAAAAATGAAAGAGCATATTATAATGCATCTAATGGTAGAGTTAAAAACTATACTGATAATCCATATTCTAATGAAGAAATAAAAGCTATTAATGAAAAAGTATCTTATAAAATGAAAATGAGTAGTTTAGCAATTAAAAATAATTACTTTAATTATCTAGAGAATGCTTTAGAAAAATATAAAGTAGAAAGTAATGTAGTTGCTCAAGCTAACGGAGATAACACTCAAGAAGGATAAAAAAATATAACTTACTAGAAAGGAATACTTTATGAAGAAAGTTGTTATAGTGGAATCACCTGCTAAAAGTAAAACAATAGAGAAGTATCTAGGTAGTGAGTTTGAAGTTGTATCAAGCAAAGGTCACATTCGTGACCTTGCTACTTCTGGTAAATTTGGACTAGGAGTAGATATTGATCATGATTTTACTCCTAAATATATTATTATTAAGGGTAAGAATAAAGATGTTACTCAATTAAAGAAGCTAACTGATAAAGCTGACATGGTTTATCTTGCAACAGATCCAGACCGTGAAGGAGAAGCTATTAGTTGGCATCTTTTTGATGAATTAAAAATACCAGAGGATAAATATGAAAGAGTAGTTTTTAATGAAATCACTAAAGATGTTGTTAAAGATGCAATTAATAATCCTCGTAAAATTGATATGGATTTAGTTCATAGTCAAGAAACTAGAAGAATTTTAGATAGAATTATTGGTTTTAGATTATCTAAATTAATGCAATCTAAAACTGGTGGTAAATCTGCTGGTCGTGTTCAAAGTGTTGCTTTAAAGATTATTGTAGATAGGGAAAGAGAAATTGATGCATTTAATCCTGAAGAATACTGGACTATTAAAGCATCATTTGGTTCTTTTGAAGCCACTTTAGAAAAATATCATGGTAAAAATATAGAAATTAAAAATGAAGTAGAAGCAAATGAAATACTTAATAAGCTTTCAAATTCATTTGATATTGATGATATTCAAGAACAAGAGAAAAATAAAAAGAGTAAAGAAGTATTTAGAACTTCTACTTTACAACAAGCTGCATATAACAAATATGGTTTTGATTCATCTAAAACAATGCGTATAGCTCAAAAGTTATATGAAGGTATTGATTTAGGTGATGAGACAGTTGGTTTAATTACATATATGAGAACAGACTCAGTTAGAATATCACCTGAATTTACATCATCTGCTTTTGGTTATATTAAGGGTAAATATGGTCCTGAATATGTAGGTGTTGTAAAACAAGGTAAGAAACAAGAAAACATTCAAGATGCTCATGAAGGTATTAGACCTACAAGCATAAATAGAAATCCTGAAGATATTAAAACTTATCTTTCACCAGATGAATATAAATTATATAAATTGATTTATTATAGAGCTTTAGCATCTTTAATGGCTGATTCAAAATATTTATCTACATCTGTTAGTTTAGATAATAATGGATATTTATTTAAAGCAAATGGATCAGTAATGACATTTGATGGATATTTAAAAGTTTATAGTGATTTTGAAGATAAAGAAGATGTTGTTTTACCTGATTTTAAAAATTATAAGAGTAAAACTTTAGTTTGTGATGAAATAGAAAAAGAACAACACTTTACTAAAGCACCAGCTAGATATACAGAGTCTTCTTTAATTAAAGAACTTGAAGCTTTAGGAATTGGTAGACCATCTACTTATGCAACTATTATGCAAACTATTAAAGCTAGAGGTTATGTTACTTTAGAGGAAAAAAGATTTGTTCCAACAAAGATTGGTTTTGAAACAAATGATAAACTTCAAGAGTATTTTGATTCTTTAATTAATGTAGAATATACTGCTAATATGGAAAAAGACTTAGATGAAATAGCTGATGATAAAAAAGATTCAGTTAAAGTATTAAAAGATTTTTACAGTAGTTTTGAACCTCTACTTGAAAAAGCTTTTAATGAGATGGAGAAAAAGCAAGCAGAAGAAACTGGAGAGATGTGTCCTAACTGTGGAAGCCCACTAGTTATTAGAAATGGACGTTTTGGTGAATTTGTTGCGTGTTCAAATTATCCAACATGTAAATATATTAAACAAGAAGAAAGAGAAATTAAAACAGTTTGTAAATGCCCAAAATGTGGTGGAGATATAGTTGAAAAAAGAACAAGAAAAGGTAAAATTTTCTATGGATGTTCAAATTATCCTAAATGTGATACTGCTTTTTGGAATAAACCTATTGATAGAAAATGTCCAGAGTGTGGGAACTTGCTAACTGAAAAGGGTAAGAAAATAGTTTGTTCATCATGTGATTATAGTGAATAAAAAAAGTACATCAAAAAATTGATGTATTTTTTTATTCAATTTGATATAATTAATATGTAAGTGTTACCTAGTCGGGTGGCGCCTACTTGTGTTTCAACGCCACACACTAAGTGCTGGCGTCATTTTTATGTTAATCGTAATATAACTATTATTAACATAATTATTATGATATAAAGTATCGCACTTCTTGTCATAACTCCAACTCCCTTCGAATACCTCCCCATGGTTATTCACGAATACAAAAGTATTTAGTAGATATTGAAGTAGATCCACAGACGTAGGTAACAAGTCTCTATTATATTAATCAAGATTTAGATTTCAATTGTTTCGACATACGTTCTACTTATTCGACTACATCAAGAATAAAGTATTTACATTTTTATAGTGTAAATGAGTGTAAAATTGCATATAATTTATTGCCTTAAAATATGGTATTAGTTATAATAATTTTTGTGAAAAATAGGAGGAATAAAAATATGACTAAATATGTATACTTATTTAGTGAAGGTAATGCTGATATGAGAAACCTTCTTGGTGGTAAAGGTGCTAACCTTGCTGAAATGACTAACATTGGTCTTCCAGTACCACAAGGTTTTACAATCACTACTGAAGCTTGTACTAAGTATTACGAAGATGGAAGAGAAATTAACTCTGAAATCCAAGAACAAATTAACGAATACATCGTTAAGATGGAAGAAATTACAGGAAAGAAATTTGGAGATGTTGAAAATCCATTATTAGTATCAGTTAGATCTGGTGCTAGAGCATCAATGCCCGGTATGATGGATACTATTTTAAACTTAGGTTTAAATGAAGAAGTAGTTGAATCAATTGCTAAACAATCTAATAATCCAAGATGGGCATGGGATTGTTATAGAAGATTCATTCAAATGTATTCTGACGTAGTTATGGAAGTTGGAAAGAAATACTTTGAAGAATTAATTGATAAAATGAAAGAAGCTAAGGGAGTTAAACAAGACGTTGAACTTTCTGCTGAAGATTTAAAAGAATTAGCTAATCAATTTAAAGCTGAATATAAAGAAAAAATAGGAACAGACTTCCCAACTGATCCTAAAGAACAATTAATGGGAGCTATTAAAGCTGTATTTAGATCTTGGGATAATCCTAGAGCTAACGTATATAGACGTGATAACGATATTCCATATTCATGGGGAACTGCTGTAAATGTTCAATCTATGGCATTTGGTAATATGGGAGATGACTGTGGTACAGGTGTTGCCTTTACTCGTGACCCTGCAACAGGTGAAAAAGGTTTGTTTGGTGAATTCTTAACTAATGCACAAGGTGAAGATGTTGTTGCTGGTGTTAGAACTCCAATGCACATAACTGAAATGGAAGAAAAATTCCCAGAAGCATTTAAACAATTTAAAGAAGTATGTCAAACTCTTGAATCTCATTATAGAGACATGCAAGATATGGAATTTACAGTTGAACATGGTAAACTTTATATGCTTCAAACAAGAAATGGTAAAAGAACTGCTAAAGCAGCTTTAAAAATAGCTTGCGATTTAGTAGATGAAGGAATGCGTAGTGAAGAAGAAGCTGTAGCTATGATTGATCCAAGAAACTTAGATACACTTCTACATCCACAATTTGATGCAACAGCACTTAAAAATGCATCAGTTTTAGGTAAAGGTTTAGGAGCATCTCCTGGAGCTGCTTGTGGACAAATCGTATTTACTGCTGAAGATGCTGTTAAATGGCATGAAGATGGTAAAAAAGTTGTTTTAGTTAGACTTGAAACTTCACCAGAAGATATTACTGGTATGAAAGCATCTCAAGGTATTTTAACTGTTCGTGGCGGTATGACATCACACGCTGCAGTAGTTGCTCGTGGTATGGGTACTTGCTGTGTATCTGGTTGTGGTGATATCGCAATGGATGAAGCTAATAAACAATTTACACTTAATGGTAAAACATTCCATGAAGGTGATGAAATTTCTATTGATGGTACAACTGGTAATATTTATGATGGATTAGTTCCAACAGTTGATGCAACTATCTCTGGTGAATTTGGTCGTGTTATGGAATGGGCTGATAAATTTAGAACTCTAAAGGTTAGAACTAATGCTGATACTCCAAGAGATGCTAAAAAAGCTCATGAACTAGGAGCTGAAGGTATAGGCTTATGTAGAACAGAACACATGTTCTTCGAAGAAGATAGAATTGCTGCATTTAGAGAAATGATTTGTGCAGATACTGTTGAAGAAAGAGAAGCTGCACTTGATAAAATTCTTCCATATCAACAAGGTGATTTTGAAGAATTATATGAAGCACTTGAAGGTGATGGAGTAGTAGTTAGATACTTAGACCCACCTCTACATGAATTCGTTCCAACTGAAGAAGCTGATATTGAAAAGCTTGCTAAAGCTCAAGGTAAATCAGTTGAAAGAATTAAAGAAATTATTGCATCACTTCATGAATTTAACCCAATGATGGGTCATAGAGGATGTCGTTTAGCTGTTACTTATCCAGAAATTGCTAAGATGCAAACTAAAGCTGTTATTAGAGCTGCTATCAACGTTTCTAAAAAACATCCTGATTGGAATATAGTTCCAGAAATTATGATTCCTTTAACAGGAGAAGTTAAAGAACTTAAGTATGTTAAAGATATTGTAGTAGCAACTGCTGATGAAGAAATTAAAGCTGCTGGTGTTGAAATGAAATACCAAGTTGGTACTATGATTGAAATTCCAAGAGCTGCTTTAACTGCTGATGAAATTGCTAAAGAAGCTGAATTCTTCTCATTTGGTACTAATGATTTAACTCAAATGACATTTGGTTTCTCAAGAGATGATGCTGGTAAATTCTTACCTGCATACTATGAAAAGAAAATCTATGAAGAAGATCCATTTAAAACACTTGATCAAAAAGGTGTTGGTCAATTAATTAAAATGGCTGCTGAAAAAGGTAAAGCTACTAGACCTAATATTCATTTAGGAGTATGTGGTGAAACTGGTGGAGATCCTAAATCTATCGAATTCTATAATGCTGTTGGACTAGATTATGTATCTTGTTCTCCATTTAGAGTTCCAGTTGCTAGACTTGCTGCTGCACAAGCCGCAATAAAGTCTGGAACTAAAAAGAACTAGTTCATAAAACCTTTATTTACCTATATTCAAGGGAATATTCAATAAATCCATAGAATATATAAAGGCACAAAGAATTAAAATTTATATAAAAAATTAAGACTAAGATGACTAATATGTCGTACATCTTAGTCTTTTTTTAATGTTGTGCGATAGGGAAATGGAGGAATTGAATATGCGAATAATGTATATGAAACCAGAACTAAACGATTTATCTCAAGGATCTAGAATTGCTTTTGCAAGACAATTTAGATTTATGTCTCAAGATGAAGTATCAGATAAATTAGGATTAACTGGTGAATGTAAAAGAAGAACTATGACAAGATATGAAAGAGGAAATAGAAATCCTAAAGATAAAAGATTAATGGAAATAGCAAACATATTGAATATTAATGTTAATTCTATAAGAGAATATGATTTTAGAAAGCAGATTGATTTATTTTATATATTAATGTGGATGGAAGAAATAATACCTAAATATCAAATTGATTTATCTAAAATTCCAAATATAAATGAAGAGAATATTATTATTTTCAAAAAATTTATGGATGATTGGGATATGATGAGAGAAAAACGAAATAAGCGAGAAATATCATATGAAGAATATATTGAATGGAAATTAAATTATGAGGTAAAAGCTTATGAGTGATATTAAAAAGATTAAGTTAGAAGATATAGATACTTTTGAAAATCATCCATTCAAGGTAAATAATGATGAATCGCTTCAAGAATTAGCAGAAAGTATTAGAATTAACGGTTTATTAAATCCATTAACAGTTAGAAAAAAAGAAAATGGTAGATATGAATTAATATCTGGTCATAGAAGAAAATTAGCTATGGAATTAAATGGAATGAAAGAAGCTAATGCTTATATAAAAGAGTTATCAAATGATGAAGCTGTTATTGAAATGGTAGATTCTAATATGTATAGAGATAAAATTTTACCATCAGAGAAAGCTTTTGCATATAAAATGAAATTAGATGCAATGAAACATCAAGGAAAGAAAATTTCCCCTAAGGGAACAAAGTCACTGTCCATTAATGAAATAGATGATACTAAAACACAAATATATAGATATGTAAGATTAACAAATCTTATACCTGAACTACTAAAATTAGTAGATGATACTGTTTTAAAAGATAAGAGAACTGTTCTAACAATGGGATTAAAACCAGCTGTAGAATTATCCTATTTAAATAAGGAAGAACAAAAATTAGTATATATGGGAATTACATATGAAGATGTAACTCCTAGTCATGGACAAGCTATAAAAATTAGAGAACTTTCTAAGAATAAAAAATTAACTTTTGATTCTTTGGAAGAAATACTATGTCAGCAAAAAGGAAATCAAAAAGAAAGAATATCATTTAATAAAGATAAAATTGAAAAAGCGCTTCCAAGTGAATTGTTGAAAAGAGATAAAAGATATATAGAACAATATATAATTAATGCAATTGAAAGTTATAAGAAACAAGAACTTGAAAGGGGTGATGCGTATGAACTAGATATGTAGCACCATATAACAATATTTATTTTTATGATAGAATAATAATAGAGGTGAAATAGAATGAAAAAAATATTGATTTTAATAATTACAGTAATTCTTATTTCTATCGGTATTGTTTCTTGTTTATACATCAATAATAGAAATAAAGAAACACAAAAGGAAATTATCAAAAATTCTAAAATAGAAGAGGAGATTAATAAGAATGAACCAATTCAAGAAGATATTAAAGATGATGATAATAATACTGAAAACATCATTGATAGCGATGATAATACTAATAAGAGTAATATGGAGAGCAATTCTTCAAGTAACTCTAATGTCATAAATAATAAAAAACAAGAGAATGTTAAACAAGAAAAAGAGGAAAAGCACGAGAAAGAATCTAAACCAGTAATTCAAGAATCTAAACCTGTAGTAACTCAAGAACCTCCTAAGAAGGAAGAAACAGAATGGGAAAAATTAGGAATTAGTGAATATGATTACTATAATAAACCAATGTGGAATTGGGCTAGAATTGATTACTCGGTTAAAGATTATGGAAACTTTGAGCGAACACATCAAGCCTGTATTGATGCAGGAAATCAATTAGAAAATATAGTTAGCTTTTCTTGTACAAACATTAATAGTTATTCTGGTGCTTATTTAGGAGACATGCTCAAAGTTAAATATTAATGAAAGGAAAATAATTATGAAATCAAAAATTTTAAAGTGTGCTATGATGAGCATGCTTTTTTTATTGTCAATTTTTACTGTTCAAACTGTTCATGCAGAACAATATAATGGAACAGTAACTGAAAAAGAATGGATTAGTAATATCTATGTAAAAAAAGATATACCTGGTCGAAGTAAGTATGAGCAATCAAGATTTATTAGAAGAAGTAGTGATAATCAATTTGTATATTGTATTCAACCTTTTTCTGGAATA
>CADACC010000004.1 GCA_902786275.1 uncultured Erysipelotrichaceae bacterium
AAAGAAAGGGGATTTTTATGGCAAGAGAAGTAGAACAACAATGTCAGTATTGTAATAACTGGGATAAAAATAATAAGAAGACTTCTTCATATTTAGAATGTAGATGTAAAGAAGGAAGAGGATATAAAGCTCCTGATGAAGGTAAGAACTGTCCAGATGCATCTGCTTTACCTGGTTATGAGTTTAAAACATATAGTGGTCCATGCTTCATTACAACAGCAGTTGTAAATATGTGTGGATTTGGTGATAATGCTAGAATTCTTGGATCCATGAGAAAATTAAGAGAAAAAATGCAACTTACACCAGAAGGTCAAGCAAAATTAAAAAAATATGATGTTGAAGGACCATTAATTGCAAGTAAACTTACTGAAGAAAGTGAACCATTATTATTTGGTTATAAAATAATAAGTGAATACTTAATTCCAACAGCAGGAGAAGTACAAAAAGCAGAAGATGCTAGTTTAATAAGAACTGCTAACGAAGCTGAATATAATAATGCTATTAAAAAGCAAAATATACATTTAATGGCAGCTGAAAATAGATACTGTGAAATGATTGATCATCTTAAAAACAGATATGGAATCAAAGAAGATTCTACACAATATGAATATGATTCTGATGTTACACCAGCCCAAATGGGACATGGTACAGCAAGAGTTCATAAAGTAGATGTAAATAGAAGATAAATTGATTGATTTTTATAATTAATTATCATATAATTAAAAAGAAGTTTGGATTTGGTTTAAACGCATCTCCTGCATTTTTACTAGATTTAAACCGATTAAATATATAAAAGGAGGAAATATTAAAATGGCTGTTACAAAAGAACAAAAAGAAAAAATCATTAAAGATTTTAGAATTAATGATAAGGACTGCGGAAGCGCACAAGTTCAAATCGCAATTCTAACATCTGAAATTAATGAATTAACAGAACATCTTAAAACTCACATTCATGATTTCCATTCAAAACGTGGTCTTTTAATGAAAGTTGGTAAAAGAAGAAAATTACTTGCTTATTTAAAAGATAATGATGTAGTTGCATACAGAGATGTAATTAAAAGATTAAATTTAAGAAAATAGGCACTAAAAACTTTTTAGTGTCTTTTTTTATTAAATATAGTAGAAAAGGAAGTAGAAGAATTATGACAAAAAGAGTATTTAAAATGGATTTCTATGGTAAAGAACTTATTGTTGAAAATGGTCAAGTAGCTAAACAAGCTCATGGTGCTGTTTTAGTTAGATATGGTGATACTGTTGTTTTATCAACTGCTGTTGTATCTAATAATGCTAACGTATTATCTGACTTTTTTCCACTAATGGTTTTATATCAAGAAAAATTATATTCAGTAGGAAAAATTCCTGGTGGATTTATTAAAAGAGAAGGTCGTCCAACTGATGCTGCAACACTTGCTGCAAGAATGATTGATAGACCTATGAGACCAATGTTCCCAGAAGACTTTAGAAATGAAGTACAAGTAGTTAATACAGTTTTATCAGTAGATACTGATAACTCTCCAGAACTAACAGCAATGTTTGGTTCATCTTTATCAGTAAGTATTTCTAAAATACCTTTTGATGGACCTATCGCTGGTGTTAAGGTTGGTCGTGTTAATGGTAAGTTTATTATTAACCCAACACCAGCAGAACTTGAAGAATCTGATATTGATTTAACTGTTGCTGGTACAAAAGAAGCTATCAACATGGTTGAAGCAGGTTCAAAAGAAGTATCTGAAAAAGATATGTTAGAAGCTTTAATGTTTGGTCATGAAGCTGTTAAAAAGTTATGTGAATTCCAAGAAGAAATTATTGGTGAAATTGGCCAAGAAAAAATGGAATATGAAAAACTTGAAATCACTGATGAACTTAGAAATGAAGTTACTAAGCTTGCTGCTGATAAATTAGATGCAGCAATGCGTATTAAAGAAAAATTAGAAAAATATGCTGCTATTGATGCTGTTAAAGAAGAAGTAGTAAATAAATATACTGAAGAAAATAGTGATCTTGATAAAGATGAACTAACTGTACTTATTACTAAAGTTAAATTAGTTCTTGAATCAATTGAATATGATATCTTTAGAAATATTACTGTTAAAGAAAAAACAAGATCTGATGGACGTAAGATGACTGAAATTAGACCACTTTCAACAGATATTGATTTACTTCCAAGAACTCATGGTTCTGCATTATTTACAAGAGGTGAAACTCAAGCTCTTGCTATTACAACACTTGGAGCATTAAATGAATATCAAGCTTTAGATGGATTAAGTTTAGAAGCTGAAAAACACTTTATGCTTCACTATAACTTCCCAGCATTCTCTGTTGGTGAAACAGGTAGATATGGATCTCCTGGAAGAAGAGAAATTGGTCATGGTGCTTTAGGTGAAAGATGTTTAAAACAAGTTATGCCTAGTGAAGAAGAATTCCCATACACTGTTAGAGTTGTATCTGAAATTCTAGAATCAAATGGTTCATCATCTCAAGCAACTATTTGTGCTGGATGTATGTCTTTAATGGCTGCTGGTGTTCCAATTAAAGCACCTGTAGCTGGTATTGCAATGGGATTAATTACATCTAAAGATGGTAAAAAATATACAATCTTAACTGATATCCAAGGTATGGAAGATCACTTAGGTGATATGGACTTTAAAGTAGGTGGTACTAGAAAAGGTATCTGCTCACTACAAATGGATATTAAGATTAAAGGTATTACTAAGAAAATCTTAAAAGAAGCTTTAGATCAAGCTAAAGATGCAAGAATGGAAATTCTTGATGTTATGGAAGCTCAAATAGCTGAACCAAGAAAAGAATTATCTAAATATGCACCTAAGATTGAACAATTCATGATTAATCCTGACAAAATTAAAGAAGTTATTGGTAAAGGTGGAGAAACAATTACTAAGATTATTCAAGAATCAAGTAATGTTGTTTCAGTAAGCGATATTAATGCTGTTAAAATTGATATTGATGATGATGGTAGAGTATTAATTTACCATACTGATAAAGATGTTATTGCTAAAGCTAAAGCAATGATTGAAAACATAACAAGAGAAGTTGAAACAGGTAAAATCTATACTGGTAAAGTAGTTAAAGTAGAAGACTTTGGTTGCTTCGTACAACTATGGCCAGGCTGTGAAGGTTTAGTACACGTATCTCAACTTGCTTGGGAAAGAGTTGAAAAACCATCTGACCTTTATAAAGAAGGTGATGAGATTGTTGTTAAATCTCAAGGCTACGATAATAAAGGTAGATTAAACTTATCTAGAAAAGAATGTCTTCCAAAACCTGAGAAAAAGGAAGAAAAAGAAGATAAAAAAGATAAGAAGAAAAAAGAAGACTAATTAAAAAAGGTTCACTAGAAATAGTGAACCTTTTTACATTATATTAACAATAATATACAAAAATTATCATATAAACAAAATGTATAGAGTTAAAATATATATACACGAAAGGATTTTTTATTATGGCAGTAAATAGTACAGACGATTATGTATTTGATAACTCTATATTTGAAGATTATCAAGGTAATGCAACTAATAATGAATATGGAGAAAAAGGTCCTTCAGATTTTTTAGAATACTTAACAGCAGAAGATGAAGAAACTAACAATGAATGGAAAATAATTGATATTAATCACGGGAAAGAATTACAAGCAGAAGAATATGATAAAGCAAAAAAAGTATTTGCACTTATAACAACATCACTAATAATTGGTGTTGCATGTTCTTTATTATCTGATAGAGATTTTACATCATCAATAGTTGAAGAAATCCATAATTATGGTAATATAGAAGGAATAAAAAACATTGTTACATCAATGCCACTACATGCAAAAATACTTATTGCAGGATCTGCTGCGTCTATTGCTGCTCAAATAAGATCATCTATTAAAGCAAATAATCTTAGAGGAGAAATATTACCTCTAAATGATTCACCAACTGCAGTTGATATTCTTAAAATAAATAAAGCTATTGAAGATGGACTTTCTAAACCAAGCGGAGCAAGAGGAAGGAAGTCATAATAAATGTTTAATAGAGGAGATTTAATTACATTAAGTGATAAAAATAAATACTTTGTTGCAGATATATTTGAAGAGTTAGGAAGAGTATTTGTAGTTTTATCTAACTATGAAGAACCTGAAAAATTAAAGTTTTGCTACTTAAAAGAGAATAATATAAAAGAAATTTCAAATCCAGAGTTAATTAAAATGGTTATTGAAAAGTCAAATATTAATTTACATAAAAAAGAGGTATTAGATGAGATCATCTAATACCTTTTAATTATGTTTAGCTATATATAAATCATAGTATTCATCAAATGTAATATTAAGATCATGTATTTCTTTAGCAACATCTTTTCCAACATATCTTAGGTGCCAGTTTTCTTCTTGATATCCAGTTATATCTTCTTTTCCGCCAGGGAATCTTATAATAAATCCATATTTATAAGCGTTATTTTTAATCCATTCATAGTCACTTGGAGATATTCTTTTTTCTTTGTAATTAGGATCATTTAAATCAACAGAATATCCAAGTTGATGTTCAGAATATCCAGGTCTAGCAGAGTATGTATCAGCTTTTTCTACACCATCTTTATTAACATATGAATCATATAATTGTTTTTGCCATGCTGCAGATCTATAAGCTGTTGTACCAATAAATGTTATACCATCTTTTTTTGCACCCTCAACAAATTCTTTATAAGCATCTGCTGCAACATCTACCATTTTTAAACTTGAAATATTAAATAATGGTTTTAAGTTACTTGGAACATAACTTGTACTAACATAATTATATTTATTAACTAAGGCATATATATAAGAATCATCTTCAACTTTTTTAGTATCAGTATAATATGGTTTATCTAAACTTAAATTAACTCTTGTAACAATATCTTGGTTTTTATATGATGAATTTTTAAAACTATATGATAAATATCTCTTAGCATTATTAATATCGAAATTACTAAATTCAATAAATTTATCAAATATTTCATTAATTTCATTAATTGCAGTTCCATCTTTAGCAAGCTTATTTATATATTTTATTAGGTTTTTATTATCATAATATTTAGCGCCTTCATAATATGTAACATAATCTCTATCAAAATCTTCACTAAATATTGCCTTGTCTAATGTTTTACTATATTTATTTAAATCAATTTTATCTTTAATATTAAGTTTTTCGATTTGCTTAATTGATTCTTTTGTGTATGAAGATTTCTTCTCAGTTATTTTTTTATTATTATCAGCAGTATTATTATCCTTAGTAGTGAAGTAAAAAACACCTGTCGATGATAATCCTAAAATGATAGTTATTATAAGTAAATTTTTCTTTTTTAATTTCATATTTTTTCACCATTTTAATTATATCATATTAAATTAATTTATAATTGAATTAATATTAAACATTTGATATACTAACGTTAACTGCGAAGAACAAGAGGAGTAAGTTACATATTTACTTGTAGAGAGCAAACATTTTGGTGAAAGTTTGTAGTAAAAATAACTGAAGGTAGCTTGGGAGCATATTTTTTGAAAATGATAGTAAAAAAATACGTATGGCTGCGTTAAAGCATTCAAGTGCATATTATATTTATATAGTATGAATTAAGGTGGTACCACGATAAGATTCGTCCTTATAGGAAGAATCTTTTTTTATTTATATAAGAGGTGAAAGTATATGGAAATTAATATTAAAAAATTATATGAGAATGCAATTATTCCAACAAGAGGTTCAGATGAAGCTGCAGGTTATGATTTATATGCACATCTAGATAGTGATAAAGTTGAATTAAAACCAGGTGAAACTTTAATGGTTGGAACAGGAATTGCTCTTGAAATTCCAACTGGATACTTTGGAGCTATTTTTGCAAGAAGTGGAATTGCTGCAAAAAGAAATTTAAGACCAGCAAACTGTGTTGGTGTTATAGATAGTGACTATAGGGGAGAAATCAAAGTTCCTTTATATAATGATTCAAATGTAAATCAATCTCTTGATAATAAAGAACGAGTGGCTCAAATAGTTATTATGCCATATTTAAATGTAACTTTTAATGAAGTAGATACATTAAGTGAGTCAAATCGTGATCAAGGCGGATTTGGTTCAACTGGAACTAAATAAGAAAAGAGGAATTAATAATTATGTTAGATAAAAAATATGATTTTAAAGAAAAAGAAATAAAATGGATGGATTACTGGCAAGAAAATAAAATTTATGAATTTAAACCAGACCAAAGAGAAGTATATTCAATAGATACACCTCCACCAACAGTTAATGGTAAAATTCATATTGGTCATATTTTCTCTTATTCACAAGCTGAAATGATAGCAAGATATAAAAGATTAAGAGGTATGAATGTATTTTATCCATTCGGTTTTGATGATAATGGGCTTCCATCAGAAAGATTAGTAGAAAAAGAACAAGGTAAAAAAGCTCATGAAATCGGAAGAGAAGAGTTTTCTAAACTTTGTTATGATACAACTACTAAATATGAAGAAGAATTTAAAAAATTATTTAGAAGAGCAGGTTTTAGTGCAGATATAACAAATGCGTATAAAACAGTATCTCCATCTTCAACTAAAATAAGTCAATTATCATTTATTGAACTTGCTGAAAAAGGAGCATGTTATCATAAAGAATCACCAGCACTTTGGTGTAATGAATGCTTAACATCAATTGCTCAAGCAGAACTTGAAACTAAAACAATCAAAACTTTATTTAATTACTTAAATTATGAAACAACTGATGGAGAAACATTTACTATAGCAACAACTAGACCAGAACTTATTCCAGCAATTGTTTGTGTATTTGTTAATCCTGAAGATGAAAAACATAAACACTTAATTGGTAAAACAGCACACATTCCTGTAATAGATGAAGAAGTACCTATTCTAGCAGATGATAAAGTTGCAATTGATAAAGGTACTGGAGTAGTTATGTGTTGTACATTTGGTGACCAAACCGACATAGAGTGGTGGAAAAAATATAATTTACCACTTAAAAATATTTTTACTGAAGATGGAAGAATTGTTGATTCAGTTAAAAATTATGGTGGTTTAAAAATCAAAGAAGCTAGAGCAAAAATAATTGAAGACTTTAAAGAAGCTGGTTACTTAGTAAAACAAGAAGAACTTGAACATGAAGTACAAACACATGAAAGATGTGGAAAAGAAGTAGAGTATACAGTAATGAAACAATGGTTCATTGATATCATGAATCATAAAAAAGATTTCATTGAAATAGGAAACCAAATTAAATGGTATCCTGATCACATGCATATTAGATATAACGAATGGGTTGAAAATATCATGTGGGACTGGTGTATTTCAAGACAAAGATATTTTGGCGTACCATTTCCTGTTTGGTATTGTAAAAACTGTGGTAAAGTAGTTCTTGCTAGAAAAGAAGACCTACCAGTAAACCCACTTACAGATAAAGCACCAATTGATAAATGTGAATGTGGATGTACTGAATTTATTCCTGAAAAAGATATTATGGATACATGGCAAACATCTTCAATTACACCACTTATTAATATGAAATATGGTGAAAAAGATAATTATGAAGAAATGCTTAAACCAATGAGTTTAAGATGTAATGCACATGATATCATTAGAACTTGGGATTTCTATAGTATTGTTAAATCATTTTATAACTTCGGTGAAAAACCTTGGGAAAATGTTATGATATCTGGTTTCGTAATGGCAAATAAAGGTGAAAAGATTTCAAAAAGTAAAAACAATTCTAAAATGGAACCATTTGAACTATTAGAAACTTATGGAGCTGATATTGTTAGATACTGGGCTGGATCAGGTAAACTAGGAACTGATATTGTCTTTAATGATGAAACTTTCTTAAGAGGTAAAAAATTAATTAATAAAATATGGAATGTTTCTAAATTTATCGAAATGCATTTAGCAGATTATCAAGACAAAGAGTTTAATGATTTTGAATATGTTGATAAATGGATTATTGGTAAATTTGAAGAAATGGAAAAAGGATTCATTAAATATTTAGATAATTATGAAATGGGTCTTGCACTAAATCACTTAGAAAAATTCTTCTGGAATTTCTGTGATAACTATATTGAAATAGTTAAACATAGATTATATAGACCTGAAGAATTTGGTGATACTCCAAGATATTCTGGTCAAAAGACAGTTTATATGCTTTTATATAAACTTCTTCAAGACTTTAGTATTTTCTTCCCATTTATCACAGAAGAAATCTATCAAGAATTATATAAAGACAAAGCATCTATTCATTTAACTGAAATTAAAGAATTAACATACGACTTTAAAGATGAAGTTAAAAATGGTGATGCTATGGTAGATATTATTAGCCAAGCTAGAGGAGAAAAATCAAATAATAACTTATCACTTAAAACTCCTATTAAGAATTTAGTTATAAGTGTTAGTGATGCTTTAGCTGATGCTATAAATAAATCAATTAAAGACTTTAAAGCTACATTATTTATTGATAACTTAGAAATAAATAATAGTTCTGATAATAACTATTCTATTGAAAAAATAGAACTTGATTTAGAAGAAAAAGAATAAGTAAACGACAGTTTACTTATTTTTTTAAGTTTTAATATGATATAATTTATTTAGTTATTTTAGTAAATGCCATTAATTGACATCTAAAATAGTGTAATATATAATAACAATTAATATTTTTAGGGGGTTCTTATGGTTGACACAACTTTAGAAAAGAAAAAATTACCATCAGAAGAAAAGGTATGGCAAAAGTATTATCCAGAAGGTGCAAAAAACTTTGATTTTCCAAAAATGAAAACATATGATTTAATTTTTGAGGAAAATAGAAATCGAAAAGATACTATTGCAATTGAATACGAAGGTAATGAGATATGTTATGGTGAACTATTTGATAAAATAGAAGAGAGAACAGAGTTTTTAAATTCAAAAGGTATTAAACCTAATGAAGTTGTTACTGTAACTATGCTTATGTCACCAGAATTTATTTATGATTGGTATGCTTTAGGTAGATTAAATGCAGTAAGTGATTTAATTGATCCAAGAACAACTAAAAGTGGAATTAAGCATTATCTTGAAGAAGATGAAGCAAGATATATACTAAATACAGATATATTTACACCTAAAGTATTAATGGCAGCACGCAAAAATAAAGATATAGAAATCATGAATTATTCACTTTCTAAATCTGGTGAAAAAATGTCATTTGAGCTAGGTGCAATTAGCACAGTAACTGGTGCATTAAGTAAAGCAGTATCAGTATTTGATAAAAGATTTCAAATCATGGATGACGATTTTATAAAAAGTGATTCTGGAATTATATTGCCAGATTATGTAAGTGATCAACCTTTAACTATTGTTAGAACAGGTGGAACAACTGGTTTACCTAAAGGAGTTCTACTTTCACATGATAACTATAATGCAATGGCTATGCAATACATTAAATCTGAAATTGGTTTTGAACCAGATGATAGATTTTTACTTGTAATGCCACCATGGATTAGTTATGGATCAGGTATGCTTCATTTAAGTATGGTAAGAGGTATGAAAGTTAAAATTATACCTAAACTTGATTCTAATAAAATGCCACAATATATCATTAAATATGAACCTCAGTGGTTTGCAGGAGTTCCTAAACACTATTCAATCATTTCTGATAGTAAATATATTCCAGAAAATGGAGGAACACCTTTCTTAAAAGCCGGTGCAGTCGGTGGAGATGCAGTTCCTGCACAATTATTTAATAAAGTAAATGAATTTATGTTAAAAAATGGTGCATCACAAGGTATGTATCCTGGATATGCATTTACTGAAGTATCATCAGTTTTATGTGTAAGACAAAAAGGAAACTTTAAACCTGGTAGCGTTGGAACACCGCTTCCTGGTGTAACAATTGGAATATTTAAGTATGATGAAGAAAATGAAATAACTTTGGATGAAGAACTAGAATATAACAAAATTGGTGAAATTTGTGCACAAACTCCAACAGAAATGCTTGGTTACTTTAAAAATGATGAAGAAACTAAACAAGTAATAAGAACTCATAAAGATGGAAGTGTATGGGTTCACTCCGGAGATCTTGGATACTTAGATGAAGACGGTTTCTTATTTGTAACTGGTCGTATAAAAGAAATGATTACACGATATGATGGATTTAAAATTTATCCAAATGCAATTGAAAAAATTATTAATACTCATAAAGCTATAGATTCTTGTAAAGTTGTTGGTATTAATGATATAATTAATAAAGAGGGGCAAGTACCAAGAGCATATATAGTTTTAAAACCTGAATATGCTGGTAAAGAATATCAAGTTTTTAAAGAACTTAAAAATCTATGCGCACTAGTGTTACCAAAATATTATACTGAATATTTATCATTTGATTCACTAGAAAAACTTCCGTTAACAGCAATTGGTAAAGTAGATTTTAAAACTCTACAAAAACTTGGAAATTCTCAACAAAAAGGAAAAAGTAGAGTAAGAAAAACTGCTTAGAGAGGTTTGATTAGTGTGATTATTGGTTATTCAATGTTAGTCATGAGTTTCGTTTATTTAACTGTAATGAGTATTTCATACTACTCAAAAAAGAGAATAAAAAACTCAGAAAATAAATTATATAATATCCTTATAATAGTTACATTTATGGGGATATTTTTAGAGACTTCTTGTATTTACATGGTACCAATAAGAGATATACACCCAGTACTAAATGAATTAGCAAATAGATCTTATCTGCTATACATTTTAGCTTGGGTTTTTTTATTTACAAAATATATATTAATTATTTCAATTGATAATAAAAAGAAGATATCTATTAAGATAAAAGAGAATATTAAAAAGGTAAATAATTTAATGATATTTGCATTTGTTGCATGTAGTGCAACACTAATATTTTTACCTTTATATTATCATTATGATGGTGTATATACTTATTCATATGGACCTGCAACAACTGCATTATTTATTCATATAGCTATAGCTATTGCAATATGGTTACTAAGTTTATTTATAAATTTAAAAACTGTTGGTTATAAAAAATATATTCCATTATTTGTCTTCATATTGGGAGTTACACTTAATATGATTATAAGACTTTATAATCCAGGTGTTTTACTTATTACAGTAACTCAGGTTTTAATTACAGTTGTAATGTACTTTACGATTGAAAACCCTGATGTTCAGATGATAGAACAATTAAATATTGCAAGAGATAGAGCTGATAGAGCCAATAATGCAAAAACAGAGTTTTTATCAAGTATGTCTCATGAAATTAGAACACCTCTTAACGCAATTGATGGTTTTAGTCAGTTAATACTTGAAGAGGATAATATTGACACAATCAAAGAAGAAGCTAAAGATATAATGGCAGCATCGCAAAACTTACTTGAAATTGTAAATGGTATTTTAGATATATCTAAAATAGAAGCTGATAAACTTGAAATCGTAAATGTAGAATATGAACCAACTAAAATATTTGAAGAAGTAGGTAAACTTGCTAAGTCAAGAATAGGTGAAAAACCAGTAGAATTCAAAACGCATATTGCAGAAGACTTACCAGATTATTTAAATGGTGATTATACAAGAATAAAACAAATAACCCTAAATTTACTAACAAATGCTGTTAAGTATACTAAAAATGGTTATGTTGATTTCTCTGTTAGATGTGTTACTCAGGACGATATTTGTAGACTTATCATCATGGTAAAAGATACTGGTATTGGTATCAAAAAAGAAAATGTTGATAAACTGTTTGAAAAATTTGAAAGATTTGATAAAGAGCAAAACATTACAATTGAGGGAACAGGGCTTGGCCTTGCAATTACTAAAAAACTTGTTAATTTAATGAATGGTCGTATAATTGCAGATTCAAGATATGGAACAGGTTCTATATTTGCTGTAGTTATAGATCAAAGAATTGTTAATAAGAAAAAAGAAGAAAATGTCGAAGTAGTTTCGAATAAATCTATCTTTACAAATGCTAATATATTAATTGTTGATGATAACAAAATTAACTTAAAAGTCGCATCAAGACTTCTTGAATCTTACAAAGTTAAAACAGAAACAATGGATTCTGGATTTGAATGTATAGAAAAAATAAAATCTGGTTATAAATATGATTTAATTCTAATGGATGATATGATGCCAAAAATGAGTGGTACAGAAACTTTAAAAGAACTTAAGAAATTTTCTAACTTTAATACTCCAGTAGTTGCTTTAACTGCAAATGCGATTGCAGGAATGAAAGAAAAATATTTAAGTGAGGGTTTTGATGATTACATCTCAAAACCAATTGACAAAAAAGAACTTGAAAGAGTGTTAAATAAATATTTAAATTAACAAATCTAAATATTTATATGATATACTCTAATTAAGATAAATAGTAGGTGATTTTAGTGAAAGATACTGAATTTTTGAAAAAAAGAGGTGTAGATCTTGATAGTGCACTAGAACTATTAGGTGATTTATCATTTTATGATGAAACTCTAACTCAATTCTTGGAAGAAAATAAAACAAGACTTCCAAATATTGCTAAATATAGAAAAGAAAACAATATGCCTGAATATGCTATTTTAGTACATGCACTAAAAAGTGATGCCAAGTATCTTGGATTTACAGATTTAGCTGAAATTGCTTATGCACATGAAATGGCTAGCAAAGCTAATGATACTAACACAGTTAATCAAAGATATAACGAACTTGTAAATACATATAATAAATATGCGAGAATAGCATTTGAATATTTAGGACAAACATCATCTGGTCAAAATGATGGATCTAGTCAAAATAAGAATGATGAACCAACAAATAAAAGAAGTAAAATAATTGTTGCTGATGATTCACTTATAATAAGTGGTATTGTAAAAAAAGCATTTGAAGATAAGTATGATGTATTGATTGCTGTTAATGGTATTGAAGCAATTAATCTTATCCAAGGTGCTGTACCAGAAGAAATAGTAGCATTAATATTAGATTTAAACATGCCCAAAGCCGATGGCTTTGCAGTGCTTGATTATTTAAAAGAAAACGAATTATCTAAAAGAATACCTGTATGTATAATTACTGGTGATGTAGAAAAAGAAAAAATTGATCGAGCATTTACATATAAAGTAGTTGATGTTATACCAAAACCATTTACTATTGAAAACGTTAGAAATGTAATTGAAAAAATTAAATTTTAAAATAAACCGAAAGGTTTATTTTTTTTCGACATTATTTGAATAACTTATACATATCTTTAATTAGGTGATAGTGTTGAAAAAAATATTAACATGTATAGTAAGTCTATTTTTGCTTTGTAATATAACTCATGCAGAAGATATAAATTTACATGCTAAATCATCTATATTAGTTGAGGAATCTACTGGTAAAGTAATATATGAAAACAATGCAGATGAACAATTACATCCCGCATCAATGACAAAAATAATGAGTATGATTTTAATCTTTGAAGCTATTAACGAAGGAAAACTTAGTTTAAGTGATGATGTTGTAGTTTCAAAAGAATCAGCAAATATGGGCGGTAGCCAAGTATATTTAAATGAAGGGGAAACATATAAAGTAGAGGAATTACTAAAGGCTGTATCAATAGCATCTGCTAATGATGCGGTTGTTGCATTAGCTGAAAAGGTAAGTGGAACTAAAGAAAAATTTGTTGAAAAAATGAATGAAAAAGCAAGAATATTAAAATTAAAAAATACCAATTTTATAAATCCCCATGGTCTTGATGATAATAATCACTATTCATCAGCAAGAGATATGGCATTTATGGCAAAAGAATTATTAAAATATGAAAATGTTTTAAGTTATACAAGTAAATATGAAGATTATTTTAAGAAAAAGGATGGTTCATCTATATGGCTTGTAAATACAAATAAACTTGTAAAGTTTTATAATGGAATGGATGGACTTAAAACAGGTTATACAGAAAAAGCTGGATATTGTTTAACTTCAACCGCTAAGAAAAATGGTTTAAGATTAATTACAGTTGTTATGGGTGAAGATTCAATTGAAAACAGAACCGAAGATACACTTAAACTAATGAATTATGGATTTAATACTATAAAAAAAGAACTAATACTTGATAAAAATAAAGTTGTTGATAAATTAAAAATGGATTTATCATCAAAAAAATACATTGATGTGTATCTGAAAAATGATATTGTAAAAATATATGATATTAATAGTTCTAAAATAAAATATAATTATAAAATAAAATATAAAGATAACATAAGATTCCCATTAAAAAAGGGTAGTATAATAGGAAAAATAAAAGTGAATTTAGATGATGGAACATCACTAAGTGAAGATTTAATTATTAAAGAAAATGTTGATAAAATAGGGCTTATGAAATTATTTAGAAAAAATTTAAACATTTTTTCAATGGGTGTAAATTAAACACAACCAAATAAAATGGTTGTGTTTTATTGTTGTTATCAACTATAATAAATATGAATAATAATATAGGAGATATATTTATGAAGATAAAAGTTGGAAAAGCTATAGATTTATTTTTTATGATAGTTTGTTTATTTTCCTTTATATTTTCACTTGTTCATATAATTAATTGGAAATTAAATAATAGAGCAAACAAGAAAATAAATGAAATAACACATGAATATATAACTGTTGGTGGAGAAGATAAATATAAAATTGATTTTGATAAATTAAAAGATATTAATAGTGATGTGATAGGTTATATAAGAGTAAATGGAACAAATATAGATTATGTTTTAGTTCAGGGAAAAGATAATGAATACTATTTATCTAAAAATTTAGAGAAAAAAGATAATAAATCAGGTTGGATATTTTTAGATTACAAAAATAAACTTGATGGAACTGATAAAAATATTATAATTTATGGACATAACACAGTAGATAAAAGTATGTTTGGATCCCTAAAAAATGTATTAAAAGAAGAGTGGTTTAATAATAAAAATAATCACGAAATAGTTTTTGTTACTGAGTCAGGTTTAGTTAAATATAAAGTCTTTTCAACATATAAAATAGATAATGAGGAGTTTTATATAAAAACAGATTTTACATCAGATGAAGAATATAAAAGCTTTATCAAAAAGATTAAAAAAAGATCATATTTTGACTTTGATGTAGATACTGAAAATGTTAGTCAGATACTTACACTTTCAACATGTTCAAATCAAGGAAAGAAGAGAGTTGTTCTTCACGCTATAAAAGTAGATGAAGAAATTGTAGAAGGAGAAAGTACAAATGAGTAAAAAAATATTTGAAGAAAAAGATAAATCTATGCTAAAAGGATTAAGTAAATTTATATATGTTATTGCAACCATTGGAAAAGTGTGTATATATATTGCAATTCCATTTTTAATATTAACAATGATTATATTGCCCATAATATTTAATAATACTAAAGTAGTTAATAATAATATTGTATTTACCTATAGAGGTGACACTGTTGAAATGAACGATGTAGGTAATAATAAAATTGAAATAAGACATAATGGAAAAATAATAGACGAAGATGATCATGAAGATTATAAAGTATTTAAAAAATATCGTAATACTTTAAACAAATATTCAAAAAAGGAATTAATAGGTTACACAGAAGCTGGTTTAATACTTTTAATAAGTTATTTATATTTAATAATATTAGTTCTTAAACACTTAGCTAAATTATTTAAAAATATTAATGAAGAATCAACTCCATTTACATTAGAAAATGTTGATCATATGACAAAAATGGGTAAGTATATGATTGCTGTTATATTACTTCCTATAATTGCATCAATACTATATTCGGCTTTTGCAGATATAGATATTAATTTTGATTTTGGTTTTGTTAGTGTTATGGAAATACTATTTGTTCTTGCTATGTCAATGATATTTAAGTACGGATATAGTATTGAAAATAGTAGTAAAAATAAATCAAAAGACGAATAAAACTTTATTTTAATTAATATTTGTGATATAGTATACCCCACGTAAGTGGGGTATATTTTATGGAACAAGAAAACAATAAGGAAACGTATGTAGATAAAGAACATATAAAAAGTTTACGAAAAGAATTTAAGTATCAAGAAGTATATGATTTTTTCAAAGAAATACATTATAAACATCCAAAAAATACATATGTAGCAACCCAGTTTTTAATTTCTATTATAGATTTAGACCCTTCAAGATCTGATGAAATTAAAGAATTATCTGATAAAGTTATTAAAACAAAAAATTCAAATACAGCTCATCTTGGATACACAGTATATTATTTAGTTACAGGTGATATTGAACAAGCTAAAGAACATTATGATTACATAAGAGATGATAAAAGATTTAGAGCAAAAATGAACATTGTACTTGGTAGAATAAAATGCCCTGTTGCATTTAGAAGACATATTTTTAATATCGATGACGCCTTAGAAGTTTTAAATAGAAAAGATTTGAAAGAAACAAGATATATATTTATTTCGTTTGACGTTGCTGAGTTTTACTTTGAAAATCAAGACTATGATAGTGCTATAAAATTCTATAATAAGTCTTTAGAAAAAAGACATGAAGACGCAAAAGGCTATTGTTATTTTAAAATTGCTAAGTGTTACACAAAATTAAGAGATTTTGATAAGGCAGATGAGTACTTTAACAAGTCTCTTGATGCAATGAAAAAATACAAAAAGAACGAAAAAGCAGATGAATTTGAGTATTATAAAATCTTATTTGAGTATATATTATGTTTAATTGATGCAAATAGATTAGAAGTAGCTAAAGAAAAAATATCTCTTCTTGAAAAAGGAACTGAAAAAGATAAAAACTTAGCAACTTACGCCAAAGCTAAAGTATATAGAATTGAAGAAAATTTTGAAGCAGCTGAAAAACTTTTAAACGAACTAAAAAATAAAACTCCACTAGATAGAAAACTAGCACTTCTTGAATTGATTCAAATGCATTCATGGAATTGTAATATTAATATGGCTATTGAAAATTTAGGTGAGTACACTAATGAATTTGGCCTTGATATAAATTTATTATTATCATTCTTTTATGATTCTACAGATTATGATAAAACTATTGAAGAATGCAAAAAATATTTAAATGGTGACTATGATGTTGTTGCAAGATTTTATATGGCTAAATCATATTCAAGAAAAGGCGATCTAGGCAACGCAGAAAAATATTTTGAGGAAATTTTATATAAAGAAAAAGAAAATGTATATTTTGAACTTGCTATAATCAAAGCAAGACTTGGTAAATATGATGAGTCATATGATATGTTTAGTAAGTATATTAATAAAAAGATCAAACATCATGATAAACAAGGATTTGAAAAAGGAATAAGACATCTAGTTGATTTGTTAATAAATAATTATAATTTTGAAGAAGCAAAAGGATATATCGAAGCATATCATAATTTACTTGGTAACGAGACCCTTACAAATTATTTATATTCAAAATACTATTACCGTAAACAAGATTATGAAAGTGCAATTATTTATTTAAATAAACTATATGGTACTAAGTATGAAAACTTTGCTAAGAATTATTTAGTTATTATAAATCGTAATAATGGTAATCCAGAAAAATCTGAAGAGCTAATAAAAGAACTTGAAGAAACTGATTATAGTAATGAAGCAATATTTAATAGTGCTAAATTAGATGAAGATAAACATGATACAGCAAGTTTATATGGCGCATTAAACAAGTTAAAGAGTGTTAAAAACTCACAAATTGAAAATATGGTTATTAGTGAAATGATTGGTATTTTACTAAAACTAAAAAGATATGATAAAGCTTTAGATTATCTTGAGGAAGGTCATGAAAAATATTCTTTCCCTGAAGACTTTTATAGACAATATAAAACTTATATTTATATTAAGCAGGGTAGAGAAGATGAATTAAGTGAAGAAGATATTGATGATGTATTTATTTCACTAGTTAGATATTACGATATTACAAATGCATTAAAAAATATTTATTATTTAGATGAAAATAATTGTAATAGACATCCATTATATTTAAGTGAATTTGATTTAACTGATGTATATGTTGAGTTATTATTAACACTAGAGAACTATAATTACTATGTAAGTGGTTTATATGATATTTATATTATAGATATGGGAAGAGTAATTGGTAACTTCCATGGAGTTGATACAACTTTACTTGAAGTTAAGTGTGAACATAATACAACTAACATTCATATGATGCAACCAACACTTAAAAAAATAAAAGTAAATAAATTCAAAGAATATACAAGAAAAAGAACTGATTTAAATGATGATTAAATCAGTTTTTCTTTTTATATTTCTTATGTTATAATTATTTTACATTGGAAGTGAAGATTTATGCCAAGAAAGAAGAAGAAAAAACATTCTCCTTTAATTGTGTATTTATTTATATCGATGTTAATAATTACATCTATTACGATAGGTTTAATCTATTTCATAGATATTTTACCATTTAATTATTTTTCATTATTAACTGGTTTAATATTAGTAATAGATTTAATATTTTCAGTTATGTTGTTTTCAAGTAAACCTGTTGTTAAAGTCTTTGGTGGTTTAGTAACAACCTTTTATATATTAATTATGATACTTGCAATTATATATGAACTTAATACAATAGATTTCTTGAAGAAAATTGGAGATAAAGAATATATTACACTTAATTACAATGTCGTTGTTTTAAAATCAAGTTCATATACTGATCTACCTAGTATAAAGGGTGAAAAAGTTGGTATTGTAAATGGATATAAAGAAGAAGTAACAAGTAAACTTGATAAAAAAGTAAAAGTAAAATATACTTCTTATTCTAATTATTCAGAACTTGTTGATAGACTTATTAATAAGCATATTAATGTTGTATTACTTGAAGATTCACAGTATAAAATATTGGAAGAAGAGTATACTGGTTTTGAAAATAAAGTAAGTGTTATATATAAGTTTAGTGTCGATGTAAAACAAAAAACAGAAAAAGAAAAAACTGATATAACTAAAAAACCATTTAATATATTTATATCTGGTATTGATACATATGGAAATATAAATAGTGTATCAAGAAGTGATGTAAATATGATTATGAGTATTAATCCAACTGATAAAAAGATTCTTCTTACATCTATTCCAAGAGATTATTATGTTAAATTATCTGGTATAAATGAGTATGATAAATTAACTCATGCAGGAATGTATGGAATAGATACATCAATTGATACAGTTGAAACCTTACTTGATACTAAAATTAATTACTATATTAAAGTAAACTTCTCATCTTTAGTTAAAGTTGTAAATACTTTAGATGGTATTGATGTTGACTCTAAATATCAATTTACATCACAAGATGGATATTCATTTAAAAAGGGAATTAACCATTTAAATGGAAAGAAAGCTTTATCTTTTGCAAGAGAAAGAAAAGCTCTACCTGATGGAGACAGATCTAGAGGAGAAAATCATCAAGCAGTGCTTGCTGCTATTATTAATAAAGCTTCATCAAAAAGTATTCTAACAAACTATAATAGTTTACTTAAATCTTTAAAACCATCACTTGTAACAAATTTATCTAATAAAGAATTAACAAGCTTTATAAAAATGCAAATAGATAAAGATATTAAGTGGAATATAACATACGTTAATTTAGATGGATCAGATGGATATGAATATACATATTCATATGCAAAAAATAAATTATACGTAATGATACCTGATGAAGAAACTGTTGAAAATGCTAAAGAAGAAATAAGAAAAATATTAGAAAAGTAACCAAATTGGTTACTTTTTTTGATATGTTTTGTCGAATCGCTTTTATTTTATTTTAATTTGTTTTAATATGTCCATCAAGGTGATAAAAGTGAACTATGAATATAATAAAGGAATTCTTTTTGTTAGATTTAATGAAAAATTAGATCATCATATTTCTTATAAAATAAATTCGTTTTTAGTTCCTAAAATATTAGATCAAAAAATAAAATATATAGTATTTAATTTTTATAATGTAGGTTATGTTGATGATTTTGTTATTGATGCTTTATTAAATGTTAAGTGCGCAGTTAAAGTAAATCATGGGCAAATGTGCATATGTGAAGTGTCAAAAAATATTGAAAAAAAGATAAATAAAATGAAGATGAGAAAAGTAGGTAGTGAATTAAATGCATTAAAGTTAATTAAGGTGATATAAATGGATGCAGAGATAGAAAACTTAAATAATTTAATCTATAGTATCGCTAGATCATTTACAAACGATGAAGAACTAATAAAGGATTTATATCAAGAAGCTATAATTGGTATTATTAATGCGAAAAAGAATTATGATACGAATTCTAATGCTAAGTTTTCAACATATGCAAGAATGTATATTTATGGTGAAATATTTAAATACTTTAATGGTGATAAATCGTTTAAAGTAAATAAAGAAATTGTTAAAATGTATAAACTTATTTTAAAAACAAATGATTTACTTTCTCAAGAATTAAAAAAAGTGCCCACAATAAGTGAAATAGCAAATTATTTAGGTATTGATGAAGAAACTATTCAAAATACTATTATGGTTATGAAAAACACCCTAAGTTTAGATCATGAGTTTGATGAAGATGATTCATCAAATATGTATAATTTTATAAAAACAAGTGATTCATATAATGATTTATTCTTTGAAGAATTGTTTGAAGGATTAACTGAAGAAGAGAAAAACTTAATAAAATGTAGATATATTGATGGTTATTCACAAAGTGAAACTGCTAGTATAATGAATATGTCACAGTCGGGTGTATCTAGAATGGAAAAAGAAAGTATAAATAAAATGAGAGTAAGAACAAAAGAAGTATAATAAATATATTTTTAAAAATAATACCTATAGGAGGTATTTTTTTTGAATAAAAAAGATTATAAAAGGCTTGTTGATAGATATATAAAAAAACCAAATTATATGCATAACATTAAAGTTGCATTTATCTCAGGTGGACTGCTTGGTAGCATTTGTGAGATTATGTACAAATTATTAATATATCTAACCCCATTATCAAAAGTTGAAGCTTCAAGTTTAATTACATTTTTAATGATTCTTATTACTTCATTTTTTACATCAATTGGTATCTTCGATAAATTTATTACAAAGTATCGATCAGGTTTAATTATACCAACTACTGGGTTTGCACACTCTGTATCAAGTAGTTTAGTTGATAGCAAAAAAGAAGGATTAATTACAGGACTTGGTAGTAATATGTTTATTCTTGCAGGAAGTGTAGTTTTATATTCAACAATTGCAGCATTTTTTTTAGTTATAGTTAAGGTGATAATCTTATGCTTAGTTTAAAATTTAATAATGTATATATAAATGATTATGATGCAATTGTTGGACCTAATGAAATTAAAGGTAATACTAAGAATATTAAAAATGTAATTAGTGATTTTTATTATGATGAAAAAACCTTTGAACTTGCGCAAATTAAAATGGAGAGAAATGTTATATATAATATCTTAAAAAATAATAATCTTACAAATAATAATGTTGATTTAATAATAGGTGGAGATTTATCAAATCAAATAGCATGTACAAGTTACTCACTTGATACTTTTGATATCTCATTTTTAGGAATGTATGGAGCATGTTCTACATTTATAGAAAGTATAATTGTCGCATCTAGTTTAATAAGTAATAGTAATATAAAAAAAGCTATATGTTTAACAGCAAATCATAACTTAGTAGCTGAAAGACAATTTAGGTATCCAGTAGAGTATGGTGCTTTAAAAAATGAGAATGCAACATTTACTTCAACTGCAAGTGTTGCGTGTTTACTATCATGTAAAAAAGGTAATATAAGGGTAAGTAAAGGAACAATAGGTGCAGTAAAAAAATTAGGTATTAATGATCCTAATTATGTTGGAGCAGTGATGGCACCATCATGTGCTGATGCAATATACAATCATTTTATAAATTTTAATATTAAACCTAATTACTATGATTTAGTATTAACAGGAGATTTAGGTAGTGTAGGAGTAAGTATATTAAAAGATTATCTAAAAGAAGAATATAATCTTGATTTAAAAAATATCATTGATGCAGGATCTAAACTGTATAAAACTATAGAAGATATAAATGATGGCGCAAGTGGTCCAGCAACTTTACCTTTATACTTATTTTATAATGTTCTACAAAATAAAAAATATAAAAAAATTCTGGTAGTAGGTACTGGGGCACTTCATTCTAAGACACTAGTAAATCAAAAAGAAGAAATCCCATCTATATCTCACGCAATAGAACTTGAGGTATTATCATGAGTATAATTTATTCATTTCTATTTGCAGGAATTATATGTATGATTGCTGAAATAATTCTAAATTTCACAAAACTAACACCAGGCCATGTAACATCATTATTTTCTGTAATGGGTGCAGTATTAAGTTTTTTAGGTATTTATAAATTCTTTATTAATAAATGTAATATGGGCGCTACAGTTTTAATATCAAATTTTGGAAACAGTTTATATGAATCTGCTTTTAATGGATATTTAAAAAGTGGTATATTTGGTATTTTTAAAGGTATGTTTACTAATTCATCATTTGTATTATCATTAACAATTATTTTATCATTTATCTTTGCTTGTTTCTTCAAATCTAAGGACTAAAAAGTCCTTTTTATTTTTTTCTTTATTTGTTATAATGATATTTAGATAAGAAGGGATATAAAATGGCAAAGAAAGTTGTAAATCAAGTAGTTATAAAAGATGAAGAACTTACTCCAACAACTCTTGGAGTATATAGTAATAAAGGTAAAAGCCCTATTGGTTTAATACTTATTATTTTAATATTTCTTGCACTTTTAATATTTTTACCAAATATTGAAACTTACTATAATAAGATAACTGGTAAAGATAATGAACCTACATTTACTACTGATGAAGAAATAACAGATGATGATGATAATATTGAAACAGAGGTTAAAAAGTACCCAATTTCATCTGATACCGTAATTGAAGAATCAAACTATACAGTAAGTAATATTGGCTTTACATCAAATATATTAACACTTTCTATTGCTAATAATGGAACTGAAGCTCTTGATTTAGATGATTATTATTTAGAACTATATAATGATAAAGATGTCTTTATTGAAAGAGTAAAAGTATCTGAGAAAGTTTTAGCTACATCTTCATCAGATAATTTTACATATACAATTAAAACGCAACCAACTCAAATAGTATTTATTAAAAGAACTAAAGATGATTATCCTAAAGTAGAACTAAGAACTAATGAAATGAAACAAGGAGTTCTATCATGCACTAAAGCTAATGAACAACTAATATATACATTTAGTAGTGATAGTTTATCGAAAATTAAATATGAATATACTGCAAGTAATATAAATGATCAAAACTATAGTGTTGAGCTATATAATAAACAAAAAAGTGCTCAAACATATAACACATATAGTGGTGTAAGTGCTGAGGTAACTAATACTGGTGATGGTTATAAATTTATCGTAGATATAGTTACATCAAGCCAAGATATTGAAAAACTTGATATCGATGGAGTGTATAAAAATGGTACTTTACCATCAGAAATTAAGTTTAAAGAAGAAGCAAAAGGTTTTACTTGTAATTAATAGAAAGAAGGAGAAGATCTATGAATAACATCATGATAAATGATTTTGAAGGTCCATTAGATCTTCTTTTACATTTAATAAAAACTTCTAAAATGGATATATATGATGTAAATATCACATATATCATAGAAGAATACTTAAAATATATAAATGCTATGCAAGATTTAAATATTGATATTGCAAGTGAATATTTAGTTATGGCAGCTGAACTTATTCACTTAAAAAGTAAAATGTTAATTAATATTGAAGACGAAGTAGAAGATGAATCTGATGAATTTACTATTTCCTCAGAAGAAGAATTAAAACAAAAATTAATTGAATATGAAAAATATAAAAAATCTACAGATTCCTTTAGAAAACTAGAAGAAAACAGAAAAGAATATTTAACAAGATCTCCTGAAAATATTTCAGAGTATTCTAAAGATATTAAATATAACATGGAACTTTCTATAGAAGATCTAATTAATGCTTTTTTAGAATATCGCAAAAGATTAGATAGAGAAAAACCACTTGAAACAAAAATAACGAGAAAAGAATTAAGTGTAAAAGAGAGAATAAATTCAATAAGAAATATATTGAAAATAAAAAAGAAAGTTGTATTTACTGATTTATTCGAATCTTTTACAAAAGAGTATGTTGTTGTAACATTTTTATCAATTTTAAATATGAGTAAGAATAATGAAATAATGTTATCTCAAAAAGATAATTTTAGTCCAATAATGATTGAAAGTAGGATATAGATATGAATTTAACAGGTGTGGTTGAGGGTATTTTATTTGTTGTTGGTGATGAAGGCATAACTTTATCAGATTTATCTGAAACACTAGGAATTAGTGTTGATGAAACCAAAGCAATATTAAAAGAACTTCAAAATGAATATGAAAAAGATACAAGAGGTATTAGGATTTCTTTTTTAGGAGATGCTTTTAAACTAACTACTAAAAAAGAACATAAAGAGTACTATGAAAAATTAGTAGATCAAGGAGAATTAACTCCGCTTTCTCAAGCATCTTTAGAAACCCTTGCAATTATTGCATATAATCAACCAATTACAAGAGTTGAAGTAGATGAGATGAGAGGAGTATCATCTCAGCACATTATAAGAAGATTAGTTGCTAGAAATCTAGTTAAAGCATCTGGAAAAAGTGATTTACCTGGTAGACCTAATTTATATGAAACAACTTCAGACTTCTTAGATTATTTTGGTTTATCAACAATAAGTGATTTACCAAAACTTGAAGATGAAGTAAATGAGAATAAAGAAACTGAATTATTTACTTCAATTTATAAAGAAGATGTAGAAAAATAAAGTATTATATCTTATAATACTTTATACATGCCTGCGTGGTGAAATGGTAGACGCGTTGGACTCAAAATCCAATGGTAGCAATACCGTGTCGGTTCAAGTCCGACCGCAGGCACCATATAATAAAAATAAATCAATCATATGATTGATTTTTTTATTTGTCTTTCAAATTAATTTAATGTTTACAATATAACTTAAAAATTCTATAATATGTAGCAACTTACTTGAAGGGGAGTTATTTATGGTTATTTTTGATAATAGTAATACTTATAATGGACAAATTAAAGGTTTATTATATTTAAACTTTATAGATGTTGATTATTTATTAACTAAATATGGAGAAGATGAGTTAAAGAAAAGATTACCTCATGACTATGTTGATCATTTTCTTAGCGAGCAATCTAGAAGAAATGGATTAGATAAACTTGATGTACAGTATTATCCAATACTTTATGTTGCTATTCAAACAGATGAAGATGAAGAATTACTTCGTTTGATTAAAGAAGAAGTTAAAGAAGGTAAATTATATACAAAAAGTTATTTAACAGGAATTACAGTTGATACACTTGATAATGAAATAAGAAGATTACTTGCTAAAAAAGATAAGCTTAATAATGAAGAACTATATGCTCTTAGATCTTATATGTTATCAAAGTATGTAAATGATAATATTAATAGGGCAAATGAATATACTAGGGATGATCAAGAGATTGGATATTTTGCACATTTTAAAGAATTCGAACAAATCACCGCCAAT
This sequence comes from uncultured Erysipelotrichaceae bacterium, assembly GCA_902786275.1. Taxonomy (GTDB): domain Bacteria; phylum Bacillota_I; class Bacilli_A; order RF39; family UBA660; genus RUG13160. The sequence goes on from CADACC010000004.1 coordinate 25,618, forward strand.
CTAAAAAAAGTTGGTGCTTCATCAGAAATTAAAGAATCAGATTATTTTAGTATAACAAGAGAATAATATTATAACCTAACTAAAGTAGTAGTTAGGTTTTTATATGTAAAGAAATCTATATATTAAATATAAAGATAATAATCCATGTTATAATTAATGTGAGGAGTAAGCCTATGGAAAAGAAAGATGAAAATAAAATAGAATCACTTGATTCATCAATTGTATTGGTTCAACTTGATGAATTTATGGATGATTTTGATAAATCTATGCATAAGTCAATTAAACATGATTTGATTACTGCAGCAATTGCTGTTACTCCAATTTTAGTGGGTGTTGTTGGGTATGTAGTATTTAAAAGTCCTATTGTACTTACTGTTGGATGTTGTATGACAGCATCTGCTGCAATAGTAAAAAATGTCCGCGAAATGATAAAAGATTCTAAAGAATTAGAAAAAGAATTAGAAAAACCAAATTATAATAATGATGATATTGATGAAGACAATATGACTCCGGAACAAGTGTTAGATAGAGGAATTGTACGAAAAAAAGGAGAAGATTTTTATACTCCTGAAATGAAATATGTTATTGAATATGGTAAAAATCATGTTGAATCTGAATCTGAAAGAAAATATAGAGAAGCAGTTGAGAAACAACAAGCTGAAATTAATAATCGAATTAGACTTGTAACAAAAGAAAATAAAAAACCTTTATCTAAAGATGATGTTATAAAACAAATCGTACATGAAATTGATGTATATTATATGGCTTATAAGCTTCCAGATATGAATATATCTAATACACAGTGGGACATTTATTTTGATACTTGTTATGCTTTTTTAGAAAAACGCGAAAAAATAGATGAATTCTTCAGAATTATGTCTACAGTATGTAGCTGTACACTCGCAAGTGTTCTAGTTCATAATCGTAAGCAAATTACAATTGACGATTTTATAAAAGGTTTAGATTATTTAAAAATTTATGGTATCAAAGAAAAAGAATCTAAAGTATTTCAAAATGTTCTTAAATCCCAAATGCCATCTTCTAAAGTTACTAGTTTAACAGACTATATAAATAAAAATGGTCAAAGAAAATAAAACTCGATAAAAATATCGAGTTTTTATTTTTTGAAAATCTTACAAAATCAAATTGTTGCTAAATTGACTTTTAATCATAAATATGCTAAGATATACCGCTAAACAAAGGGGTTGTGGTTATGGGAGTAATTAAGTACGCTTCCAAATGGAATCGACAATTCAAAAAATGGGAAACACCTGAACACGATGAAAAGTTCAGAAGTTTTGCTGTTGGTTCATATTTACCACACACTGACATAATTCTTAATTCATCAGAACCTGAATATAACTATGTAATAATTAGTTATGGTTTTAGAGTAGAAGACCACTCAAATGATACATATAAAATTAATAAATATGAATTCTTTATAGATAGATTTGTTGATTACTTTATGAATAACTCAAAAAGTAATTATATAGTTAGATATGTAATGCTTGATGCAGACGCACCACTAGTTGAAGAAGCAAAAAAACTTGCATCATATATTGATAATCTTGCATCTATGCCTGGTACAAAATCTATAAACGTAGTAGGTTTATCAAAATGTGGCGCAATAAACATGTATACTCCAAAATATTTTAAAAATTCTAAATCATATGAATTAACTCATGTATATAATATTGCAACTCCATATAGTGGAACTACTATGGCATCACCTTTATATTTTTATCCTAAAATAAAAGAACTAGTAACATCAAAATTAGGTGATAACACAATATCAAACTTTATATATAAAAAACTTGTTGATTTTTATGAATCAAGAAGTAGTAATTCACATATGGATTATGATATAGCAAAACCTGGTGGAGTATCAGAAGATAAAAAAGATAACTATGATGAAGAGTTTATTAAAAATATATTTTCTGATGAGAATATAGAAGCTTTAAAGAAAATTAAAGGATTTGAAAACTTTACTACTCATATCGATAAAGATGTAATAAAAAAAGCAATTCAAACAGGTGACTTTAATACAATAGGTCTTTGCATATTAAATAGTTGGTTTTTTGATAAAAAATCAGACGGATTTGTTTTAACATCAGATCAAAAATTAATCGAAAACTATTTAGATGTTAAAAGTACAGATCTTGCATCAAGTCATATGATAATGACTAGTGATTCACTAGATAGAGTATTAGAAAGTATTAATAAGAATGTTGAAAATAAACAAAGAACTAGATGTTAAATCATCTAGTTCTTTTTTTATTAAATCTAGTGTGCTATAATTACAAATATAATAAGGTGGTAAAAGTGAAGAAAAAAGATTTATCAATAATATTTAATGTACTTATTATTATTTTTGAATTTCTTGGTATTTATTTAACAATTAAAACCAATGGAAAAGTTAACTTTGTTTATTATACAGAAGATAGTAATATTCTTTGCTTATTATCATCGTCTTTATTTATTCTATTTATTGCCTTTAATAAAAAAATACCTAAATGGTTATCAATTCTTAAATATATATCAACAATAGGTTTAGTAATTACATTTTTAACAGTTTTATTTATATTAATGCCTTTATATGGATTTAATTATCACTTCTTATTATTAGATGGATCACTTTTTTATCATCACTTAATATGTCCAATACTTGCATTTGTAACCTTTGTCTTCTTTGATGATCTAAAATTATTTGATTTTAAAGATACATTTATAGGTTTAACTTTTACTATTGTATATGCAATTATATTAATTACACTTAATATACTAAATAAAGTAAGTGGACCTTATCCATTTTTGAAGGTAAGTGATCAAAGCATAACTACTTCAATAGTTTGGTTTATTGTATTAATATCACTATCGTATATTATTTCTTATGTTTTAAGTATTTTACACAATAAAAATAGATAATTTGAATATTATCTATTTTTTTGTATATATCTATAAAAATTATTTAAAATAACTTTAGAAGGTGTAATTCATTATGAACAGTAAAAATTTAGTTATTTTAAATAATATTTTTAAAGATAGTTATAATTCACTTCTTTATATGAAGGAAAATAATATGGATAAAGATACAAATCTTTCTAAATTATATGACTTATTTTATGACACAAATGATACTATCGAAGAAATATTAAATATTTTAGGAGCAAATGAATAATATGGAAAATGTTATCAAGTGTTATAAAAATAATTTAGATAATATATATTATTTATTTAATAATGTTACTGATGAAATTGTTAAAGAAAAACTATATAGCTTGTTATTAGATTATATAGATTTAAGCAGTATGTTTAATAATTTATCAATGGAAAATAATAAAGATGTAAATATGATTAATATTCTTTATAGTATATATAAGAAAAAAATAGATAACTTAAAATAAGTTATCTTTCTTTTATTTATATTTGTGGTATAATACTTCATAGTTAACTGCCCAGTAGCCAAGCGGTAAGGCATCGGACTCTGGATCCGACATTCCATAGGTTCGAATCCTATCTGGGCAACCATATATTATGTTAGAAAGTAGTGATATATATGACAAATAAGGAATTAGCTGATTTAATATTTCCAGATATAGATAAAGATATAAAATATTATGAGAATAAATATCAACCTAGAGATTTACCTGAGGGAGCAAAGGTTACTAGATTTGCACCATCTCCAACAGGTTATATGCATCTAGGTGGTTTTTTCCAAGCAATCATTGATTACGTTCTTGCCAAAAATTCTAATGGATTATTTTATTTAAGAATTGAAGATACTGATACAAAAAGAGAAGTTAAAGAAGCTGTTGATTTAATTTTTGAGTCTTTAAATCACTATGGAATTAAACCTGATGAATTTGAATATAACGGTGAGGTAACTGGTAACTATGGACCATACTTTCAAAGTGAAAGAAAAGAAATATATCATACTTTTATTAAATATTTAATTGAAATTGGAAGAGCATATCCATGTTTTTGTACTAAAGAAGAATTAGACGAACTAAGAAAACATCAAGAAGAAAGAAAATTTAGAACAGGATACTATGGAAGATATGCTAAATGTAGAATCCTTCCTATTGAAAAACAAATTGAAAAAATTAAAAATGGTGAAGATTATGTTATTAGATTTAAATCTGAAGGTAACTTTGATTTAAAATTTAAAACAGAAGACCAAGTAAAGGGAACTTTAGAACTTTCACAAAATGATGAAGATTTTGTAATCATGAAATCTAGTGATAAACTTCCAACTTATCATTTTGCTCATATAGTTGATGATTATTTAATGAAAACAACTCATGTAGTAAGAGGAGAAGAATGGCTTTCTAGTTTACCTAAACATTTAGAATTATTTAGAGCTTTTGGCTTTAAAGCTCCTAAATATGTTCATACACCGCTTTTAGTTAAAAAAGATGGAAATAGTATTAGAAAGATTTCCAAAAGAAAAGATCCAGAAGCATCAATGTCTTATTATAAAGATAAAGGATATCCAACCGAAGCTTTAATTGAATCTTTAATGACTATTATTAATAGTAACTATGAAGAGTGGCATACACAAAATCCAGATAAAAAGTTCTACGAATTTCAATATAGTCCTAAAAAGATGTCATCAGCCGGTGGTGCTTTCTTTGATCTAGATAAACTTGATAACATTTCAAGAAATGTTATATCTAAAATGACTAAAGATGAAGTATATGATAATTTATATAAATGGGCTGATGAATATAATAAAGAATTTGCATCCATTATTTCAAAAGATGTAGATTACACTAAATCTATTTTAAATATTGAAAGAGAACAAAAGAAGCCAAGAAAAGACTATGTATATTATTCTGATATCGAAAATCAAATATGGTATATGTTCCCAGAACTATTTGATAAACATGAAAAAGTTTATGAATGGGGAACTATTAATGATATAAATGAAATTAAAAATATTGTTAGTACATATTTTGATAAGTATTATGATAATAAAGATGATAAGGAAACTTGGTTTAATGAAGTTAAAGAGTTATGTGATGAACTTGGTTATGCATCAGATATGAAAGCATATAAAGAAAATCCAGAAGATTTTAAAGGTAGCGTAGCTGATGTATCAACAGTAATAAGAGTAGCTATAACAACTAAGTCAATGACTCCTGATTTATATGAAATACTTAAACTTCTTTCTAAAGAAGAAATTGAAAAAAGAATCAATTTAATAAAATAATGTAATTGATATTACATTATTTTTTAATATAATATTAAGTGTAGGTGATGTTAAGTGGATAACATGAAATTAATTACTGAAATAGCTAAAGAAAATAATATTGATAGTGACTTAGATTTATATGGTAAATATAAAGCTAAAATAAATGAATATATTCCCAAAAATAATAAAAAAGGGAAACTTATTTTAGTTACATCAACTAATCCAACTCCAATGGGAGAAGGTAAAACCACTTTAAGTATAGGTTTAGTAGATTCACTAAAATATTTGAATAAAAATGCTGTGGTTGTTTTAAGAGAACCATCACTTGGACCTGTATTTGGATCAAAAGGTGGAGCTGCAGGTGGAGGATTAGCTAAAGTTGTTCCAGAAGATGATATTAATCTTCACTTTAATGGAGACTTCCATGCTATTACTTCTGCAAATAACTTGCTTTGTGCAATTATTGATAATCATATTTATCAAGGTAATGAACTTAAAATAAAGGAAGTTACTTTTAAAAGATGTTTAGATGTTAATGATAGAGCATTAAGACATATTAAACTTGATTCAAGAGAAGAATCATTCGTTATAACTCCAGCTAGTGAAATAATGGCTATATTTTGTTTAAGCACAAGTTTTGATGATTTAAAAAGAAGACTTGGAAATATAATTGTAGGTTTTAATGAAGATAATAAAGCTGTTTTAGCAAAAGAACTTAACTGTGTTGATGCTTTAGCACTTCTTCTTAAAGACGCAATTAAACCAAATTTAGTTCAAACATTATTTAATAGCCCTGCAATAGTTCATGGTGGTCCATTTGCTAACATAGCTCATGGATGTAATAGTGTTATTGCAACTAAATACGCTTTAGATAATTTTGACTACGTTGTAACCGAAGCTGGATTCGGAAGCGACTGTGGAGCATTAAAATTCTTAGATTTAAAATGTAATGTTGCGAATATATATCCAGATTTAATAGTTATAAATTCAACAATTAAAGCACTTAAGTATAATGGTAATGATAACTTAAAAGAAGGATTTGAAAACCTTAAATACCATATAAATTTAATGAAGAATTATTCTGATAGAATTATTGTATCACTTAATAAATTTGATACAGATACAGATGATGAAATTAATGAATTAAAAGAATTAGTTGAAAATGAAAATGTTCCATTTGTTGTATCAACAATGTTTAAAGATGGAAATACTGGATGTTTAGATCTTGCAAATTTAATTGATGAATATGCGGTTAATGAGAAAAGATTTAAAGCATATGAAAACGAAGATTCAATTTATGAAAAAATTGAAAAACTATGTCATATGTATGGAGCCAAAGAAGTAATATATACTGATGAAGCTAAGAAGAATATTGATAAAGTATTAAATGATGATCTATATAAAAACTTTAGAATATGCATTGCAAAAACTCCTGCATCAATTACCGATGATAAAAACAAGCTTGGTGCACCAAAAGATTTTACAATGACAGTAACTAATATTCAAGTTGAAGGTGGAGCAGAATTTATAGTTGTATATATGGGTAATATATTAACAATGCCAGGACTTGGAAAAACTCCTAACTATGAAAAAATTAGAATATCATAAAATGGGTTTTACATTTTATGAATAATTTAGTAAAATATTAATAGAAAGGAGTATGGACTAATGAAAAAGACTTTAGTTTTAGGTGCTTCTGTTTTACTACTTGCTGGATGTGGAAGTAAAATTAAATGTTCTCAAGAAATCAAAGAAGGCGGAAAGACTATCAAAGCTAGCATTATTGCTAACGTTAAAAAAGATAAAATTCAAGACTTCTCTGTAGAATATAAATTACCTTCAAAAAGCGACGCAGAAAAAGTTTGTAAAGTAATGAGCAAAGCTAAATGTAGTGGTAAAACTGTTAAGCTTGAAGGCGACGATGCTTTATCTATGATTGGTCTATCTAAAGACAGATTAAAAAACACTTCTAAAGAAGACTTCAAAAAAGGTATGGAGCAAAGCGGTTACAAATGTAAATAGTAACAAAAAAATAAGTTGATAAACTTATTTTTTTTATGTTTTACAAAACATACTTTATTTAGTAAAATATATATAGGAAGGAGTTACTTGTTTATGAAAAAAGTTGTTGTTTTAGGTCTAGCTAGTTTATTCTTATTAACTGGTTGCGGAAACAAAGTAGTATGTAAAGGAACACAAAAAGAATCTGGTAAAAAAGTTACTATGAAAGTTACTGCTACAATGAAATCTGACAAAGTAGACAAAGTAAGTGCAAAAATGACTTTCTCTGATAAGAAAGATGCTACTGAAATGTGCGGACTAATGGAACTTGCTAATTCATTTGCTGAAAAAGATTCAGACAAAATTGACGTTAAGTGTAAGGGAAAAACAATTGAAATCAAAGATTACGCTAAAATGTCAGGTGAATCTACTAAAGGTATGAAGAAAGCTGATTTCATAAAAGCTATGGAAGCTCAAGATTTAACTTGTAAATAGTTAAATCTTCTTCTTTGGCCTGTTGGTGAAGTGGTTTAACACATAACCCTCTCAAGGTTACATACATGGGTCCGAATCCCATACAGGTCACCATAATTTGTATTAAAAAATCCCTTTTAGGGATTTTTTTAACTTTACACTCATATATTACTTATGGGTACATAATTTGATTTTTTTATATATTTTTGATATAATTTTCTTACCCCGAAAGGAATGGGTTTATGAAAGAATATTATGATATTGTTTCAAATATAATTACAAGTAATGAATTTAAAAGTTTAAAAAATGATACTCATCATAATACTAACAAATATGACCATTTATTAAGAGTATCAAAGCTTTCATATAAAATAGCTAAGATAACAAAATCTGATGTTAAGGCAACTACTAGAGCTGGCGTTTTACATGATTTTTTCTTTGGTGGAAGAAAAGATTGCCAAGCAAATAGTTATTTAAACCATCCATATACTAGTGCAAATAATGCTAAAAAGTATTTTGATATAACAGATTTTGAAAGTGACATAATTAAAACACATATGTTCCATCATACATTCTTTAGATCATTATTTCCTTTTATTAATCCTACTGAAAAAGTTAGAATTAAAGAAGGTAAACCTAAAAGTAAAGAAGCATGGATTGTGTGTTTATCCGACTTAGCAGTATCTGCGTATGAAGGATTAAGATACAACGTTGGTGGTAAAGTTGGACTTTATGCCATATTCTTATTTAATTTCTTTATAACTAGATAAAAGATAGATATATTCTATCTTTTTTTCATTTTGTGATAAAATATATATGTGTCCTCGTAGCTCAGTTGGATAGAGCGGCCCCCTCCTAAGGGGTAGGTCGGAGGTTCGACTCCTCTCGGGGACGCCATTAATGAGGTGTTTATATGAAAGGTACAAGATATAATTTTGCATTAATTCATTTTATAGTAATAATGTTTTTATTATTTACAATGAATATCATACCTTTATTTTTATATATAGCTGGTATTATTACTTATTACTCAACTAAAAGAGCAATGATTAAAAGAAATAAAAAACATAAGAAATTTGATATTAAATATTTTAGAGATGATTTAAAAAAGATGTCTCCATCATACATATCATATATACTTGATTTTAAAATTGAACTTGAAAAAGATGTCGCAGCTCATATATTAAAGTTATATTTAGATAAATATATTAAATATGAAAATAATAAATTTGTTATAACAAGTAAAAATCAAGACGACTTACATGAATCTGATAAATGTTTATTAGATTTTGTTAAGAGTAATTTTAATGATGTAACATTTTTAGATAGATATCAAAATCAAATTAAACTAGAACTTCAAGAACAAGGATACATTACATATTTTATATCAAAAAGAGATATTATAAGTTTCTTTTCTGGATTTGCTGTAAGTTTTATAGGTATAACAACATTATCAGCAGCTAGCTCATTAAGTGGGAATCCATTATTTAAATTCATTGTAGTTCTTCTATGTATATTATTTGTATTTGGTGTTTTCTTTTTTCCAGCTATTATAGTTGCTAAGATAATTGCCTATGTAAAATATGGTTTAGGAAAAAGAACTAAAAAAGGTGAAGAACTTTTAGAACAAATATATGGTCTTAAAAATTTCTTAAAAGATTTTTCAATTATTAAAGAAAGAAAACTTGAAGAATTATATCTTCAAGAACATTACCTTGTATATGCATTAACTTTAGGTGTAAATAATAAAGTTGATAATGAAATACTAGATAAAATTAAAAAACATATAAATCATAAATAATATTGTAGGAGGTTAGTTATGAATTTATTAGCAAGATATATTATATACTTCATGGTCTATTCATTTATTGGATGGTTAATTGAAGTGTCTTTAGTATTTATAGGAGAAAAGAAATTTGTTAACAGAGGTTTCCTTTTAGGACCTATCTGTCCAATATATGGCTTTGGCTTTATTTTTATAATATTAACTATTGGATCTAATACAAAAGATTTATTAGCAGTATTTTTAAAATCAATTTTAATATGTTCAACACTTGAATATTTTACATCGTTAGTTATGGAAAAAATATTTAAAGCTAGATGGTGGGATTATTCAGATAAAAAGTTTAATATTAATGGAAGAATATGTTTAGAATATATGCTTCCATTTGGAATACTTGGAACAATTGGTTTATGTTATATACATCCATTTATTATTTCTTTAGTAAAACTACTAAGTAGTAAATTAACAATTATTATAGCTATCATTTTATTTGTTTTATTTTTAATCGATAATATAATTTCGTTTAAAGTTATGTCAAAAATTAAAACACAAATAAAGAAAGAAAAAGGCGATAATACAGTAGCAGTTAAAAATAAAGTAACTGATTGGCTTAAGAATAACACTATCTGGTATCGTCATATTATAAATGCATTCCCTAAATTTGAAATTATTTCAAAAGTTAAAAAAATAACTGAAGTAATAAAGGTTAAACCTAAAAATAAAGATGTTAAATAATATGTAAAAAATATATAAAGAAAATGTCAATTTGCAATAAATATACTATAATATAAATAGAGTATATATTTTTATAGGAGGGTTATTTATGAAAAAATGTCCTAAATGTAATAAAGAGGTTAAAGCAAAAGATAAGTTTTGTAGTGCTTGTGGTGAAAGTTTAACTAATGAAAAGAAGAATAAAGAATCAGGAATTAACCAAGAAGAAATCTTTAATAAAATAGGTGATAATCTTGAAAAGATTCTAGATACTGAAGATACAAGTAAAGACTATACTAAAAAAGATATAGATAATAATAAAGGCTTAGCAATACTTTCATATATTGGTCCACTTGCGTTAATACCTTACTTTAAAGGTAAAGATTCAAAATATGTAAGATATCATGCAGTTCAAGGAATGAACTTACTTATTATATGGATTATTTATACACTTGTAGCCGCCATTTTATCAATGGTTAAAATAACTAAAAGTTGTGATCACTCTCCAATATTTGGAGTTATAAATTGTAACCAAGTAACTCCATGGTGGATTAAATTACCAATTGATATTGTTGGAATTTGTTTACTTATCCTAAGTGTTATTGGACTAGTTTATGCATTAATTGGTAAAGCAAAAAAAGTACCTCTAATTGATAAAGTAAATATTATAAAGTAGGTTATATTAATGAAAATAATTAATGATTTTAAAGAATATAAACTTCTTGATATGGCTGATGGGATGAAACTTGAAGTATGGAATGGTTTTAAACTATTAAGACCTGATCCACAAATAATTTGGAAGGAAAAAACCCATCCAGAATTATGGAATAATATAGATGCAACATACCACCGTAGTAATAAAGGTGGAGGAGAATGGGAAGTTAAGAACCCTAAACTTAATAATAAATGGGATATTCATTATAAAGACTTAACTTTTAATTTAAAACTAATGGGATTTAAGCATACAGGTTTATTTCCAGAACAAGCTTATAACTGGGATCTTTTAATGAATACAATAAAATCAGCTAAAGAAAATGGTTATAAAGAAGTTAAGGTTTTAAATCTATTTGCATATACGGGTGGAGCATCAATTGCTTGCCTAAAAGCAGGAGCAAGTGTAGTTCATGTTGATTCATCTCGTGGTATGGTAGATTGGGCTAAAACTAATGCTGAAGCTTCTGGTGTTTCAGATAAACCAATTAGATATATTGTTGATGATGTAAGAAAATTTGTTAAAAGAGAAATCAAAAGAGGCAATAAATACGATATTATCTTAATGGATCCTCCATCATTTGGTAGGGGAAGTAAAAGTGAAGTTTGGACAATTGAAGATGACTTATTTGATTTGGTTAAAAATTGTTCAGAAATACTATCAGATAATCCACTTTTATTTATTATTAATTCTTATACAACAGGCTTGTCTAAAACAATATTAGAGAGTGTACTTAGATTAACAATTAATAAAAAGGGAATAATAACAAGTGATGAACTATGTATACCAATGGAAAACTCAGATTTAGTTTTACCATGTGGAAGTTATACTAGATGGGAAAAGGAATAATATTTCCTTTTCTTTTTTCATATATTTAATTATGGAAGGAGAAATTATGGAAATATTAAAAGTATCATCAAAGTCTAATCCAAGTAAAGTTGCAGGTGCTATTGCAAATATATTTAGAGAAAATAAATGCCTTGAAATTCAAACTATTGGTGCAGGATCTTTAAATCAAGCAATCAAAGCAGTTGCAATAGCAAGAGGATTTGTAACTCCTAGTGGAGAAGACATAGTTGTTACACCAGCATTTAGCGATGTAATTATTAATAATGAACAAAAAACCGCGATTAAGTTAATTCTTGATGCAAAATAAAAAGTTGCTTTTAAGCAACTTTTTTATTTTACATAAGTATAAGAAGTAGTGCAAATATAGCAGTTAAAACAGCAACAATAATTGAAACGGTTTTAATACTTATATAAGCAACTTTATCACTTAGGTAGCTATTATCATCATCAAAATGTATTGGCATTACTTTTGACTGTTTACCAGCAGCTCCAATTCTTGTTCTAGCATAACCAGTTTCATTACTAGTTCCAGCATTATTCTCTTGATTAGCGTTAGATATTATTTCTTCCTTTTTATAATCTTGAGCAACTAAACTATATAATCTTTCATATATAATTTTAAATCCTTCAGACATTTCATTCTCTTTTAAATTAATTATTCTAGGAATTACTATATCATTAAAACATTTATAGTAATCATATAGTTCATCTCTTAAAGTGTTTTGTGTTTTTTTAAGGGCTATATATAAATCTATTTCTTCTATAAGTTTTGTTTTTTCATAGTCATTTAGATTGTTTTTAGATGCTAATGATAAAAAATTATAAATTTTTCCTCTAATAACACTTGCATCTGCTTTATATAGATTAATACTTTCTCTTAAGTTAAAAAATAATAGGTGAGGTTCTAGTTTCCATACCCCTGGATCAATTCTTCTAACAGGATATGAGCCTAGATTTTTTTGTTCGCCTTTAACAACTCCTACAAATCCACTAATATATTTAGTGTCGCCAGAGTATTTAATTATGTTATTACTACACGAAAAAGAAGTATCATCGTTACCATGATATTTATGAAATGAATCATTAACATAGATGTCAGTAAAATTTTCTGTATTTAGTTCTGCCATTTCAATACTTCCTATCTTAAATATATTTTACCAGCAAATATTGTTAATTTCTATATATTTAGATATAAAGTGTCTTTTTTTAGTAAAATAATACTAAAAATATCTTGGTAAATAAAAATTATTATACTTTTGATTTATTTTATTAACAAAAAAGCAAATATGGTGATTTGATTAAGTGTTATTTCTTTGTTAATCTTTTCATCGAAAGGAGAAATAACATGTTAAATCAAGTTGTTTTAGTGGGTAGATTAACTCAAGACCCAGAAGTAGTAACTTTAGAAGGGGGACACAAAAAATCTAGTTTTAATGTTGCAGTTCAAAGATCATATAAAAATCAAAATGGTGAATATGAATCAGACTTTATAAGATGTATTTTATGGGATGCTATAGCAACATCTACATCAGAGTACTGTAAGAAAGGTGATATCGTAGGAATAAAGGGAAGAATACAAGTTACACAGTATGAACAAAATAATGAAAAGAAATATCTAACAGAAGTAGTTGCAGAAAAAGTAACATTTCTGTCAAGTAAGAAAGAGGAAGAAAAAGAAGAATAATGGATATAAAGAATCAAATCTATATTTATTTAATGAAATATAAAAAAGAAACAGATAGCTCTGTTTCTTTTATTATATTTTCTATTATTTTTCTTTAGTAATTGTTAATCTATCAAAACATTCTTTAGCAGATTCTTCTGATTTAGGATTTCCAATAAGAAGTCCAGTATCAGATTTTTTAACTTTTATAATGTAGTTCCATTCTGATTCTTTACCAGTTGTTGGATCACTATAACTATAGAAAGTATATTCAATTTCTCCTTTTTCTTTAGTTTCAATTACTTTTGCATTTGGATCAAGTTTAACAGCTGCTGTATATTGTTCATAGCCATCTAAAGTTATGAACATACCTTGTGATAATACTTTGCCATCTTTTTTAATTTCAAATGGAGATTCTTTAGTTAATTTATATCCATTTCCAGTTTTAAGAGATACTTTAATTTTATCCCCAGTTTCAACTTTATAAGTGTATGAAACACTTGTTGTACATTTTCCAAGAAGTAAAACGATAGCAACAACAAGAATTATTACACCTATAATAATTTTTTTCTTATCCATAAATATATCCTCCTTTCTCTAAAAAATTACATTCTTCGAATATTTCATGATCTTATTTAAAATGCTTTTAGCCTTGCTTCCACTTGCGGGAGTAGGTTGATAATTATTATTTCTAGATATACTCGAAATTGTTGATGGAATAATTTTTATATTATCATCATTAATTAATTTTCCATCTTTAAATGTAAATGTCTGTTGAAATATAAATGTATCTTTATCACCAGGATTAGGATTTCCACCAAAAACAAAATTTCCAAGTGAATAAAGTATATATTTATCTTTATACTTTTCTATTCCTTGCACTACATGTGGATGAGTGCCTATTACTAAATCTACACCATTATCAATTAGATAGTGAGCTTCTCTTACCTGAGCATCAGTTTGTTGATAACTCCCTTCAACTCCCCAGTGCATTGCAGCTATTATTAAATCACAGTTATTATCTTTTAAATATTTAATAGAGTTATCAATATCTTTATATTTCCTTGAATCAATATCTATTAAACCAAAGAAACCAACTTTAATACCATTAATTTCTTTAATGACATATATGTCTCTGCCAAAATAATATATATCATTCTCTTTAAGAGTTTTTATTGTCTCTTCGTATCCTTTTTCTCCGTAATCATAGGAATGATTGTTTGCAAGACCAACAATTTCAACGCTGCCTTCTTTTAAAACATTTACAAAATCAGGAGTTGATTTAAAATTAAATCTTTTTTCAACTTTTTTTGTTTCGTTTGTAAATGTACCTTCAAAGTTAACATATGTTAGATCGTCTTCTTCAAATATTGATTTTACATTTTTGTAAAAATATGAATAATCATTATTATTATCTTTAAAAACCTTATCAAATCGATTACCATAACCAAAGTTTGTATCCCAACCAATAGTTGAATCGCCTGATGCAGTGATCGTAAATGTTTTTATATCTTCTTTATTATCTTTCTTTTTATCTTTTTTCTTACCAAAAAAATGACTAGGTATATCAAGTGTATATTTGGATGAATATACAAGAATAAAAGATATGCTGAATGATAGTATTATAAGAAAGATAATCATCTGAGTTATTCTTTTCATAGTTATCACATCTTTAAATATATTTACACTTATATTATATAATAAAACTATAAATAAACAAAAGCATATTATTTAATTAAGTGGTTTGTTATAATGTAAATAGGTGATAATAATGGATAATGGTGTTAAAGCAACAATAGATGCAAGAAAAATGGCATTTGCTAATGCATATGAATTAACAAATGAGTTTGATAATGAAATAGAAGAGTTATTCAAAAAAATATATAAATTTGGAGAATCATGTAATGATGCAATGGATTTTGAAAATAAATTTTCATCAAGTCCACTTAATGAAGAATATATGAATCTATTTGTTAAGATTGGCTCTAAATGCCCTGCAAAAAAATATGATTCAGGTGAAAGTACAACTGAATCAAATGGTAAAAAAATATTTGATGAAGCATCAAGTGATGCTAAATATGTAATGGATGAAATAACAAGACCTGCTAGAAGACAAGCAAGAATGGAAATGGATAGCAAATTAAGAGACACACCGCTTGGAAAAATAGAGCAAGCAAGTAATATGTTTCATCTATTTAAAAGATTTAAAAAACCTAAAAAAACTGATATAGAAAATAAGGAATAAATTAATATTCCTCATAAAAAATATCATCTGGCTTAAGTTTAAATACTTGAGCTATTTTTTTAGCTAACTCATAATACATTCTTCTTTTTTTATTTTCTATTTGCCAGTAATATGTTGGTGAAATACCTATGAGTTTAGATATTTCAATAACTGTTAGATTATTCGTTATTCTTAATTCTTTTAACTTATTCATAATTTAATTATAAGGTTTATTAATAAATTAAACAATATAAAGTTGACTAAAAGTATACTTTTGACATTTAGTAAACTTACTAAACTATACTTTACCTAAAAGTGAGGTATAAGTATGTTTAATGGAGATAGATTAAGAAAGCTTAGAAAAGAAAAAGGTTTAAGTCAACAAAATCTTGCAGATTTAATTGGAGCAAGTAAATCATTAATATCTTGTTATGAAAGTGGTAAAAGAACTCCATCTCTTGAAAACATCATATCTTTTATGGAAATATTTGGTGTTTCATCTGATTATTTACTAGGTGCAGATAATTTGATTAAAACTGTTGAAAATAATACTGATAAATATAATTTACTAACTAACGAAGAAGTTAGATTTATAAATGAACTTAAAAATAATAAAATGGTATATGACATATTATTTGATGATCCTAAAAGAGGAGCAGAATTAATTATAAAGAAATTAGGTTAACCTAATTTCTTTTTTAATATTTAAAAATATATCTTCATATATTATTTTAGGTGAATATATGAAAAATGTAATAAAAGTTTTTGGAGTTATATCATTAATGATTTTCAGTTTTTATTATACTGAAAAAGTAGCTTTATATGTATCAAATAATACTCCCTTAAAAAAGGAAATATATACTTTTAGAGAAAAAAATGAAAATAAACCAATAAATGCAACTATAATTAATAAAAGTGAAATAATACCCGGGATTAGTTCATTAGAAGTTGATGTTAATAAAAGTTATGAACAAATGAAAAAAGATAATATATTTGATATAAATAAGATTGTATATAAAAAGCAAAAACCGGATGTATCAATATATAACAATAAGGATAAAGTTATAGTCTCAGGTAATATGTATAAAAATGCAGTATCTCTAGTTATTAATAGAGGTGAAAATCTATTTTTAGATAAACTAAATATAAAATATCATTACATAGATAGTTCTAAATATTGTATTAATAGAACAAGTGGTTGTAAGAAATTATTTAAAATAAAAACTTCTTTAATTATTACTAATTCAAATTTCTTATCAAAAATAGAAAGTATTAAAGCTGGAGATTTTATATATATTCAAGATAATTTAAGTGATAGATATATAAATATTTTAATTAAGAAATTAGAATTTCTTAATTTAAAAATACTATCTTTAGATGAACACATATTAGAGTAAATAATAAATCATATTTGCAAAATCTCATATAATTTGATATAATTACTTCATCAAAAGAGCTTTGTTTATTATTTTAGAAAAGGTGAATTATATGAGTAAAATAAAGATTTTTAGTATGGGTGGATTAGATGAAAATGGTAAAAACCTATACATTATAGAAGTAGACGAAGACTTATTTGTTTTTGACTGTGGTTTAAAATATGCAAGTGGTAATCTTTTTGGTATAGATTATGTTATTCCTGATTATTCATATTTAGTTGAAAATAGAAAAAGAATAAAAGGAGTATTTTTAACACATAGTCACTATGAAAACTTTGGCGGAGTTGCAGATCTAGTTCGTGATATACCTGAGGTAAATATTTATGCAACTAAGTTTACTAAATATAACTTATTAGAAGATGGGGTTCCAAGTGAAAACATCCATGAAATTCTACCACACAAAAAAATTACATTTGGTGATAATAGTGTATTTCCTATATCTGTATCACATAGTTGCCCAGATGCTGTTATGTATGTTTTAAATACAAAAGATGGTTCCATCTGTTATACAGGCGACTTTATAATAGATCCAACAATGGAAGGTGCATACGGAATGGACCTTGGTAAAATAGCTTATGTTGGAAAACAAAAAGTTTTATGTTTATTAAGTGAATCTGTTTTCTCAGAAAAACAAGGTCATACATCTCCAAACCATAGACTAACATCATTTTTTAAAGATGTTATATCTCATAATCCAGAAAGATTAATGTTTTTAGTTTTTCCAACACATTTATATACAATTCAAGAAATATTTGATGCCGCAGAGAATTCTCATAGAAAAATAGTTATTATGGGTAAGAAATTACAAAATGTTGTAAATTTTGGCCTTGAAAACAATTATTTAAGTATAAAAGAAGGATTACTTGGAGATCTTAGTAATATAAATGATAGTAATTGTATATTATTAATAAGTGATGAAAGAAGTAATCCATTTGCATCAATAAGTAAAATAATGAGTGGTTATGATAAATTCATATCACTTAAACCAAATGATTCTGTTATCTTTGCTGAACCAAGATATGACTCAACAGAAAAACAACTTGTTAAGTTAGAAAATGATTTAGCAATGCTTGGATGTAATGTTATATCTATTCCAAAAGAGAAAAGTATTTTACATCATGCATCAAGTGAAGACTTAATGCTTATGATTAGATTACTTCAACCAAAATACTATATGCCTGCAGAAGGTGAATATAGATATATGGTTGGTAATGCTAATTTAGCATCTAAACTTGGTATGCCAAAGGAAAACATTTTACTTAAACAAAATGGTGATGTTGTAGAAATAGATAATGGTAAATTAGTAGATAGCTTCGAACATATTAAGGTAGAAGATGTACTAATTGATGGTAAATCAACAGATGATGTTGGCGACTTAGTAATTAAAGATAGAGAAATGCTAAGTGAAAGTGGTATCGTATTAATTAGTGCTACCATTAGTAAGCAAGAGAAGGTTCTACTTGTTGGACCTGAAATAACAACAAGAGGATTTATCTATGTTAAAGACTCTGCAGAAATTATTAAAAATATGAAAGATATATGTGCAGGAGTAATTGAAAGAAACATAACTCCAACATATGTTGATTACAATAAGATTAAAAATGAAATTAGAGAAGAATTAAGCAAATATCTATATGAAGAGACTGAATGTAAACCTATGATAATTGCTGTAGTTCAAGAAGTTTAATTAATAATACATTATATAGTAAAAATAATTGACAAAAATTAGATAATTATTATATAATGTATTAGCAATGCCTGATTAGCTCAGTCGGTAGAGCGCACGGCTGTTAACCGTTAGGTCGTAGGTTCGAGTCCTACATCAGGCGCCATTTAAAAAATTACAACGTGAACACGTTGTTTTTTTTTGTTCTTATTGATATAATTTATTAAGAAAAATAGGTGAGAATATGAATAATAATATTAGTATGCTTGATACTTATGGAGAGTGTTTAACGGATAAAGAATATATAACTGATCCTGCAATAGCAAGAGATGAAGAAATAAAACAAGTGATATTAACCTTACTTACACCTGAAAAATCAGCTCTTTTAGTTGGTAAACCTGGTATAGGTAAAACTGCTATTGTTGAAGGATTAGCATATAGAATTAAATTTGGTGATGTTCCAGCAGCACTTGATGGATGGAAAATCTATAAACTTAATATAACTAGTTTATTAGGTTCAAACGTTGTTAATGGACAAACTGAAAATAGACTTGATTTAATTATTAAAGAATTAGCATCAAAGAAGAAAATAATTCTATTTATAGATGAAACTCACTTGCTAGTTAATAAACAAGGTGGTATGGATTTTGCTAACCAATTAAAAGCTGGTCTAGATAGAGGAACTATTAAAATGATAGGTGCAACAACTACTGATGAATATGAACAATATATTTTAAGAGATAGAGCTTTCTTAAGACGTTTTCAAAAAATAGACGTATTAGAAGCTGATAAACCGACTGTTGTTAAAATATTAATGGGAACATATCCAAAACTTGAAAAGCAAATTGGTGTAAAACTTGAATATAGTGATTTTATTAAAGAAAAACTATTTGCATTTATTGTTGAGATGACTGATGAGTATAAAAGAGTGTATGAAGTTGCAAGTAGATACCCTGATATCTGTTTAACTATTGTTGCAAATGCATTTACATTTGCTCTTTATGATAATGAAAAATCAGTAAGAATTAAACATTTTTATAAAGCTATAGAAAATGCAAGAAATATATATGAAGATGCTAAAGTTAAAGAAATAGCTAAGTTTAAACAAGAATTTAAAGAATTAATTGAAAAAGAAGGTGGACTAGATGAATAAAATACGTTTTATTCAAATTGGTTGTGGAAAGATGAGCAGATATACTATTAGATATGCTCTTGATAAGGGTTATGATTTAGTAGGTGCTTATGATATCAATCCTGACATTATTGGTAAAAAAATAGGTTCTATTTATAATGAAGTTAAATCAAATATTATTATAGATAGTATTAATGATTTAAATAGCATTGAAGAAT
This sequence comes from uncultured Erysipelotrichaceae bacterium, assembly GCA_902786275.1. GTDB lineage: Bacteria > Bacillota_I > Bacilli_A > RF39 > UBA660 > RUG13160. Next base: position 45,684 of record CADACC010000004.1, read on the forward strand.
CATCTGCTGACATAGCAATAATCGAAACTATGAGTTTACTAAATGATATAAAAGATGTTGCCAGAATTTTGCTTTCCAAGAAAATAAATGTCATAACTACATGTGAAGAAGCTTTCTTTGCAGAAAATAGTAACCCATCTCTTTATAGAGAGTTAGATATTTTAGCTAAAGCTAATCATGTAACTATTACTGGATCTGGTTATCAAGATGTTTTCTGGGGAAATTTAATATATACTCTTGCTGGATCTACTCACAAAATAACTAAAATTAAAGGTTCTTCTTCATATAATGTTGAAGAATATGGTATAGCTCTTGCTGATGCTCATGGTGTTGGTTTAACTCCTGATGAGTTTGATGATAAGATTGCATCTGTTGATAACATCACAGATGAAGCAAGAAATAAGCTAATTAATAATAGAGAGTTTTTACCATCATATATGTGGAATACTGTGGGGTGGCTTGCTGATAAATTCAATTTAACTATCACTGATATTAAACAAAGATGTGTTCCAATAATATCTGATGAAGATGTATATTCAGAAACCTTAGGTAAGAATATAAATAAAGGTGAAGCTTTAGGTATGAGTGCAATAGTTACAGCAAAAACGAAAGAAAGCATTACTCTTGAAGCTGAATGTATTGGTAAAGTTTATGTTGGTTCTGATATAGATTTAAATGAATGGACAATTCATGGTGAACCTGATACATCTGTTGTAATTAAAAAACCTCAAACTGTAGAACTTACTTGTGCAAATATTGTTAATAGATTAATAGATGTAATTAATGCTAAACCTGGTTTTGTTCCAACTAGTAAAATGGAAACACCAAACTTTATTAAATAAGAAAAAATAAGTTTAAAACTTATTTTTTTTATGCTAAAGTATAGGTGGTGATTGTTATGGAAAGAAAAACAGTAATTGTAACCGGTGGATCAAGAGGAATTGGCGCTGCAATTTCTAAAAAATTTGCTAGCGAAGGTTATAACGTTGTTATAAATTATGTAAATAACGATGAAAGAGCATGTAAGATAAAAACTGAAATAGAAAATAATTATAATGTAGATGTATTACTAGTGAAAGCAGATATATCCAATGAAAGTGATGCAAAGTTGTTAATTGAAAAGACGGTTGAAAAGTTTGGATCAATTAATTGTCTTGTTAATAATGCTGGAATAGCAATTGATAAACCATTCTTAGATAAAACAAAAGATGATTTTATTAAAACTTTATCAACAAACTTAGTTGGACCATTTCTAGTTAGCAAATGCGCATATAATTATTTAATTAATGCTAATAATTCATCAATTATAAATATTTCATCTACAAATGGAATAGATACATTATATCCAGATAGTACTGATTATGATGCATCAAAAGCTGGTGTGATTTCTCTAACTAAAAATATGGCAAATGTATTCTCACCAAATGTAAGAGTAAATTCTGTTGCACCTGGATGGGTTGAAACAGAAATGAACTCTGAACTTGATAAGGATTTTATGAAAGAAGAAGAAGACAAAATCTTATTAGGTAGATTTGCAAAACCAGAAGAAATTGCTAATGTAGTTTATTTTCTATCATCAGATGCTGCATCATATATTAATGGAGAAGTAATTATTTGCGATGGTGGAGCATATGGAAGTTAATAATTTAATAAATGAATCAGAAAAAGAACTTAAAGATATATATAGTGATATAGATAATAGATGTTTATATTTTAGTGAAAAAGTATTAAATGCTTTTCATAATAATAATATAAGTGAAGCTTGTTTTAATCAAACAACAGGATATGGTTATGGAGATTTTGGAAGAGAAAAAATTGAAGATGTTTTTGCTGAAATATTTGGTGGAGAAAAAGCATTAGTTAGAAATCAATTTATTTCTGGATCACATGCTCTTAATGTATGTTTCTTTGCATTACTTAGACCAAATGATTTACTTTTATCTATTTCAGGAACTCCATATGATACTTTACATGAAGTAATTGGTATTAAAGATAATCCAAGTAGTTTAAAATCATTTGGTATTAAATATGATGAAATTGATTTAGTTGATAATGATTTTAATTATGATGAAATAAAAACATATATAACTAACAATAAGGTTAAAGTAATAGAAATTCAAAGAAGTAGAGGATACTCAACTAGAAAAAGTTTATCAGTTGATAAATTAGAAAAAGTTGTAAGTTTAATTAAATCAATTGATAAAGATATAATTATAATGGTTGATAACTGCTACTGTGAATTTGTTGAAGAAAAAACTCCTGTAGAAGTTGGGGCAGATATTATGGTAGGATCTTTAATCAAAAATCCAGGTGGATTTATTGCTCCAAATGGCGCGTATATTGTTGGAAAAGAAAATTTAGTTAATCTATGTGGAGAAAGATTAACACTTCCTGGAGAAGGCGTTGAAGTAGGCCCATCTCTTGGAATTAATAAATCTATTCTTCAAGGTATATATTTAGCTCCATCAGTTGTTGCATCAAGTCTAAAAACAGCAGTTCTTACATCAAAAGTTTTAGAAAAGTTAGGTTATAAAGTTGATCCAATATTTAGTGATAATAGAGTAGATATAGTTCAAACAATTTATTTTAATAATCCTGAAAAATTAATAAAATATACTCAAGGAATTCAAATGGGTAGTGCAATTGATTCAAATGCACTACCAGAACCTTCTGATATGCCAGGTTATGATGATAAGATTATTATGGCATCAGGTTCATTTACTCAAGGATCATCAATTGAAATATCATGTGATGGACCACTTAGAGAACCATTTATTGCATATCAACAAGGATCAGTTACATATGAGTATGGAAAACTTGCACTTAAAAAAGCACTTGAAAATATAATATAAAAACAAGAGGTTTATCCTCTTGTTTTTTTATCATCAACAGATGTATCTTGCTTAACTATTAATTCAATACCGTGATTTCTAGTGCTTATATCAACAACTTGATACATTAAATCACTTGCTATTTGTTTTTCATAAGAGTCATTATTTTTGTCATAAATTGATTTCCCATAAAAATGATTTAGAAAAACATATATTCTACATAAATACTCATCAGGATATTCATCAACAGGAGTAGTTGCAAATGATTTTATTGTATTAATATCAATGTTCATCCACTCAGAAAAATTATTAATGCTCATTCCTTGAACAATATATAAATATTTTAATTTTTTCCAAAATATATTATTTTCCATCTTATACATAGTAAAACCCTCTTTAGTTAATAGTATCATTTATGTACTTACTTTACAACAATATTCATTTAATTAAATAGTTATGAATACTTGATTTTTTAGTGTATATATGGTATTTTAATTAAGTCAACAAATGGCGGTATTGGTGAAGTGGTTAACACGCTAGATTGTGGCTCTAGTATGCGTGGGTTCGATTCCCACATCCCGCCCCAGTTTAAAATGAAAAGATTCTTTTTAAAAGATTCTTTTTTTTTAATAAAATGTTATAATAGTATATATTAATAAAAATAAGGAGAATTATATGAATTATAAGAAAATAGTAGTTGCTGGTGGCGGTGTTTTAGGAAGTCAAATTGCTTTTCAATCAGCTTATTGTGGATACGATGTAACAATATGGTTAAGAAGTGAAGATAGTAAAACAAGAACACAACCTAAGCTAGATGCATTAAAAAAAGATTATATTAAAACCATTGAGTCTTTAAATCCTCATGATGAGAACAGTTGGGCAAGAGGAATATCTGATATTGATAGTTTTAATAAAGAAGAGTGTTTAAAAAAAGTTGATCTTGCCTATAACAATATTAAATTAGAAGTTGAT